>JAIRVA010000313.1 GCA_031254155.1 Propionibacteriaceae bacterium | reverse complement strand
CCTACTACATCTTGTGACCTGCGCCGGCCAGGGTCCCAACATTTGGGGTGTTTCGCGGTCTACTCCGCCAAATTACATACCCATGCGACGCCAAACGCCGTCGCGATCTCCAGGACGCGGGCTGGCTTGTCATCACCGTCACCGCCGGGCAGCTGGCCGACCCCGCGACCCTCATCCGCTCAGTGAAAACTGCCCTAGTCTCACGAACTGGGTGACTCCGCGGCGGTCCAAGACGACGGTTGCGAAGAAACGGGCCCCAAATTGGCCAAATCGCGACCGCTTCTTCGCAACGGTACGTCGGACAGCCACGTACCAGCCCCCACGTACCGTCCCCACGTACCGCTTACTTGGGCAGCGGCGGGGTCCGGTAGCCGCGGGGGGGCGCGATCTTTTGTTTGGCCACCGGGGCGGCCGGCTTGGGGCCGCCGAGGAGGCCGCCCAGACCGCCGCCACCGCCTGACTTGGCCTTTTCCTTCTGCATCTCCTCCTGCGCCGCCTGCATCTCGTCCATGGAATAGAACCCGGACAGCGCGATGGCGACGATGACCGCGATGGCGGCGGAGAGGTACCACGCCCAGCCGAGCAGCAGCGGGCCGGTGATGATGAGGACGACATCCAGGCCGCGGACCAGGTTGAACATCAGGCCCGGCGGCATCGCGCCGAAACCGGTCTGCATCATGGGCATGTTGTAGTTGGCGGATTTGGCGCTCACCCAGCGGATCGCGCCGAGCAGCCCCGCCGCCGCGGTGAGGGCCGCGGTGATGAACGCTTGCGGCAGCGACGCGTAGTGCGTAGCGGCGCCGATCCCCCAGTACGCCGCCGTCGTCGCGAGGGCCCAGATCACCGCGATCCCGGCCGGCACCGTCGCCATAGCCTGCCGAATTTGCGGGTTTGACAAGGGGAAAGTACGGGCGAGGCCCTTGGTACGGGTCATGACACGCATGGAGCCGAGCAACGGTACGAAGCCGATGACCAGGACCAGCGCGGAGATGAACGGCGAGAATTGGTGCAGGCCGAGGGCCGAGACGGCGTACGGCACAACGATGCTCACCACAATGAGCAATACTCGCTTGGGATAACGGTACAACCGCTGGACCTCGCGCCACACCAGCGCCCGCGTACCCTTGCCGCCGCCGCGGCGGGGCCGGACCTGCCCGCGCCGGACCGAGTCCCGTTCCACGAGGATGTCGCGCATCAGGCCGAAGTCCATCGCGAACGCGGCGCCCTGCATGCCCGACACCAGCGAGCCGCCGGAGACGAGCCGGGCGCGGTGGATCATGCCGAGGCGCGAGAACGCGACGCCGGCGCTCGCGGCGAGCAGGACCCCGCCCGCGACCGACACCCAGACGACCGAGCCGGTGTCCGGGATCGCGGGCATGGCCAGGCCGAACCAGCCCGCCGCGACGCTGACAATGATGAACAGTACGGCGACGGCGGCCAGGCCGCACAGCCACTGGACGATGGAGGTGAGCCACGTCTTGCCCCAGGTCTGGCCCGCCGCGGCGAGCGCGGTCAGCCCCGCCGCGCCGACGCCCATGGCGATTGCCCAGCGCCAGATGTCGTCCAGGCCGTACCCCGTGAGGGCCGCGAGCAAACCACCGAGGGCCGCGGCGACAAGGGCCACCGCGATGAGGACGCCCGTGAGGCGCTTCCACAGCAGCCGGCCCCGCCGGATCGGGGCGTCCATCAGCCAGAAGCCCTCCGCCGCCGACGCCACGACCGGCCCGAAGATGCGGGCGGCCATCGCCGTCATGGCGAACGTCGCCCCCATCGCCACCCAGGGGAGCAGGGAGCGTCCGACGGTACAGGCGTTGGTCGTACACCCCGCCGCATCCGCCTGAGCCCGGTAGACCGCGCCGCCCAGCATGGCGACGATGACGACCGTGGCGAACACGGCGACGTACCCGTCCGCCAAGACCTGCCGCAGCGTCTTCGTCGCCCGCCCGTGGCGCCAGTCGCGGATGAGGCGCGTGAGATCGGTCTCGTAGACCGGCTCCGGCTCGACATCGATCAGCGAGTGCTCCCATTTGGGCACGTCAACGGGGATATCTTGGGGTTCCTGATTGTCCGGGAGAAGCTGGACATCGCCCGCCGGGCCGGACGGCGGAACCGGGTCGGTTGCGAGGACCGGCTCGGTTGGTGGGACAGGGGGGACCGGTGGGGCCGGCTGGGCTTTGTACCCCTGGGGGGCGCGCTTCTTCTTAGCCATTCCGCGTACCGCCCACGTGGATCGTCTTCGTCGCGACCGTTTCGACCAGGGTTGGCTCGTGACTTGCCATGATGATCGCGAGGCCCTGCTCCCGCTCCTCCTTGAGCCGCTGCGCCAACCAGTCCACACCCTCGACGTCGAGGCGCTGCTCGGGCTCGTCCAGCACGAGGACCTGCCGGGGACGTACGAACGCCGTCGCCAGCGCCAGCCGCCGCCGCTGGCCGGACGACAGGGTTCCCGGTAGCTGGCCAGACTGGGGTACGAGGAGCACCTCGCCCAGGATCGCGTCCACCGCCGTCTCCGGATCCGGCAGGCCGTACGCCCGCGCCAACAGGTCGAGGTGCTCCACGACGGACAGATCAGGGAAAAAGTCCAAGTCATCGATCACCGTCGCCATGGCCGCCCGGACCTTCGGGTCCGACTCCCGCATCGGCATCCCGTCGATCTCAATCGTCCCGTCGTCCGCCCGCTCGGCACCCACGAGGCACCTAAGTATTGTTGATTTTCCGGCGCCGTTCCGGCCCGTCAACGCGATCGCCTCGCCGGGGTAGAGGTCCAGCGAGAAGTCTTGGACGATGACGTGGTCCCCATAGGCCTTTTTTAGGTGGGAAACCTTCAGGATCGGTGTACGCGATTTAGCCATAGGTTCCATTGTGGACCATTCGTCGTGGTTCGTCATCCTCAATCGGTATCATGATCATTGTCTTCGGGGAGATTGTTGTACGGATATGTCGTCGTTGGCGGGGTCTTTGATCATCGGCGTTCTGCTCCCTTGTTTGCTGACTCGGCCTGCCTCGTCGGCGGCCTCCCCAAGCGTCCTCGGATTTTCGTTATCGGGGACCGGAGGTCCCCCGACAAACCTGCGGGGATGGGGGCCCCTCCGACGGGCGCGGCCGGGTTTCCTCCCGGAGTCCAGTTCCTGCCCGGGTCACCACTTTGCTGCGTCCCGGGATTACCACGTACGTGCAGGTCAAGTTTCCTCTGCCCCCCTTCTATAGGGGCTGACGGGCGCTGGCCACCACCTGCCGGGTTGGCCGCGTATGAGCGCCTATCACCAAAAACGTGGCTGGTGATAAGGGCTCATACGGGACTGACCGACAACTGAGGACCAGCGCCCGTCAGCCCCCAAAAAGAAGGGGGCCGACTGTTGACGACTCCCACGGACGACTGTCCCCGCGCCCGGAGGGGGGGGTACCCCACCGCCGGAAGATTTCGGGGACCTTCGGTCCCCCAAATCTGAGGACAGGTGGGGTGGGTGCCCTCCGAGGCAGGGGCACCAACCACAATGAAGATGACTGCCGACACAAGGACACCAACCACCAAGATGAGTTACCGCGCTAGCATCAGTTGGACACGTACGCCGGGTACTTGGTGTCCAGCCAGCCTAAAGCGGACACCATGGTATCGATGGAGCATCGGACATGAAGATCCAGTTGCTCATCGGTCAACCCATACGAGTAGTCCACCGAAAAATCGGCCAGGACGGCGATGACGCCGTCACGTTCGCGGACGCTGAGCATGGGCCACAGGTGCTCGGCGTTCCACTCGTTGGCGTACAACACGACCTGGGTGAACTCGGCGGCTGGTACCCCGCGGCTCCAGGCGGCGTGAGTGAAAAAGATCTCATTACTCTTGCCTTTGAAGGAGAAGACGAACCAGTACCCGTCCCACCAACCGCCGACATCGCCGTCCTCGGCGACGTCGTAATGCCAGTTGTGGGAGTCCAGGCAGGCGGCAACCCGACTGGTGGTGAGGGGGGCCAACTCGCTCGCCCCACCTCCTGGCTTGGTGAAATAACCCATCAGTCCTCCCGTCCGGCCCAGGTGGCTCGTACCTCGGCGGCTTGCTTGTCCCGCCCGGCGGCAGCCAGGTACGTGGCGTAGTCGCCAGCCGCCCGGCGGCCGTACCCCCGGTTGCGCCGACCCGTCGACCGGAAGCTCTGCAGGGCCATCGTGAAGTTGGCGTCGACGCTCACATCCTGCAGCCGGGCGGCGACTTTCCCGGCGAGCCACCAGGCGTGGGCGGCGGCGTCGATCCGGCCGAGGGTCGAGAACCGGGTGGCGGATTCCTCGGCCATCGCGAGCGCGCTGACGAAGTCGGCGTGGTCGCCCCAGGTCGCCATCACGCGCGCAGCGGCGTCCCGCATCTCGGCCCGCGCCAGGATGTACCGCCTGATCAGCGGGGAATTCACCATGCTGGGTTGCAGAACTCCGGGCAGGATGTCCTCCATCTGTTCCGGACAGCTCGGCTTCGCGGGCGTGGGGTAGTCCTGCAGGGCGAGGCGGAGGAAGGTCCGGTAGTCCGCCTCCTGGACCCCCGGTGCCCACGCAACAAACAACGGCGCGACATCCTCCAGGGATGTCCCCGCCGCCCGCAGCCGGGCGTGGGCCTCGATGTAGTCGTGGGCCGCGGCCGGATACTGCCCGACCTCCTGCGCGTTGCGCGCCGCCTCCGCCCAGAACCAGCCGGCCTCCGCGAGCCGTCCGCCATCCTGGGCCGCGCCCGCCGCCTCGCGGTACAGTGTCGCCGCCAGTACGTGATCCCCGGCCCGGTACGCCGCCTCGGCATCGCCACCGAGCACCGGCCAGCTCTCGCGGGGCCGGTCGGACCCGGGCGCCGCCACGAGGGGTTGGTCCGGGGCCACGGGCGCCGGCAGGATGAGCCGGCGCGCCGTGGGTGACGCCGCCAGCGCCCGCTCAAGCCGTCCCGCCTGAACCGTCGTACCGTGCCGGCGGTCGAAGAGAGCCGTCAACTCCCCGGCCTGCGCCGTCAACTCCCCGATCAGCCCCGCCACCGTGGTCGAGCCGAGGCTCGCCTCCCCGTACCCCCATTCCACAAGCCCCGACGCCCCCGCCAGAATGTAGCGCAGCGTCTCCAGGCGGGCGTACGGGGTGATGATCGCCAGGCCCTCCTCGAAGCGGTCGATGAGCCCGCGGGCGCGTTCGAGATCGCCGCCGCGCCCCAGCGCCTCGAACAACCGCCCGTACGCCACCTGTACGCTGAGCGCGGTCGCGAGCTTCAACTCGGCCAGCGCCTTGGGCAGGGTGGCTTCGGCCTCCTCCAGGCGACCTTCGGCCACGTAGCACCAGGCGAGCAGCGCGAGCATCGACGCGGGCTCGCGCGAACAGGTGAGTTCGGCGTCGATCGCCTGCTCGAGTACGGCGATCGCGCCCGGGATGTCGCCGGTCTCGACCAGGTAGTCGGCGTGATGCTCGCGGTGGCAGGCCGGGCACGAGTCCTCGTCGTCGAGGGGCAGCGCGAGCCAGGTCGTAAAGACTTTGTCAACATCTGGCGCCCCCTGGAGCAGCGCCCACTCCAGCCGGCAGCACCACACGCGTTCCATGCCCCGGCTGGCGACCGCGAAGCGGCGCTCCATGTCGTCCAGCGCCCGCTCGACTTGCCCGGCCGGGATCCGCGGGTTCCGGGCGAGATCGGCGATCACCCAGCCGAACTCCCAGAACAAGATATTGCGGTCGCCCGGGTCGAAGTGCTCCGGATGCTGGTCCCACCAGTGCAGCAGCTTGATGAAAGGTACGAGGGCCTGCTCGCCCGCGCCGTTCCAGGTCTGGGCTTCGACCAGGGATTCCAGGGCGTACGCGAGGACCTCGTCGGGGCCCTCCGCTTCAATAAGCCGGACCTGGCGCGCGGCGGCCTCGGCGCGGGAGCGTCCGAAGGGCATGGCCCGGACGCGCCCAATCGCGATCGTCGCCTCAGGAATCGGCCGGCCCATCACCACCCTCCAACCTCGGATCGAGACCCCATTTCAGGAAGGTTTCCAGGGAGTCGTTCATCATCTCGGCCTCGCGGGAGCGCAGCGGCTCGCCGGACAACAGCATCGCCGACACGTACAACGACTGCAACCCGGCCCGGAAGAAGGCCGTCTCCGGGTCGAGGGCGAGCAGCCGGCGGACCGTCGGGTTGGTGTCGTTGAAGATGATCTGGCGGGAGCGTTCGTTCGGGGCGGTGGCAAACTCCTCCAGGACATCCCGCCACACGTCATCCTCGTCGATCAGCTCCTCCGAGAGGCGCCGGGCGTTGGCACCGTTGTCAGCCCCCGGATCGTCGAGGATCATCGCGGGCAGCGCCTCCGGCTCGAAGCAGCGGACGAGCGGGGTGATGTCGAGCGGCTGGAGGATCTCGGAGGCCGCCGCGACCTGCTCGATGATCTCCAGCTCGCGGACGGGTTCCACCTCGGTCAGGGCCTGGGAGATGTCGTTCCCCGTGAGGGCCCGGACTTTCCACTGCGGCCTGGTCGCGAGCTTGGTCATGAGGTCGGCGTCGTAGACGTACCCCGCGTTGACAATCAGCATGCCGTGGGCGCGCGCGACGGCCCCGACCCGGCGGTACTCCTCCAGGCTCTCCGTGTAGACAATCTCACCTTGCTTGTCCATGACCTCGCGCAACGTGTGGATCGCGTCGGTCGTTTCGTACGGCAGGACCTCCGCGGCCAGGTCGAGGACGACGTCATCGGTCAGCGACAACGACCGCAACGCCAGGTGGTGGATGTGGACGAACTCCTTCGCGAGCTGTGACTCGGCGGTCAGCGTGTCGATGACCCACTGCCGGACCTCCTCCGCCAGCGCCTCCTGGGTCGCGAGCAGCGCGTCGTCATTGTACAACTGCTCACGCGACGCTGTCGGGCTGAGCCCGGTCGCGTTGATCGCGCAGCGGACGAAGAAGGCCCAGTCGGGAACCAGGCCGGCGACGCGGTTGCCGAGGAGCATCTGCTTGAGGTACACCCGGTGGTACCCGCCCGAGCCCGGCGGCACGGCCTCGGGGATGACGAAGGCGACACCGGTCAGCCCGGTGACGGGGACGGTGAGGTCGATGACCGCCATCGGAGTGAAACCCATTGTCGCCTCGCAGAACCGGGACAAGCCTTCCTTGCGGGCGATGGCGTGCGGGTACGGCGTCTCCCAGGGCATGTCCGCGTCGGAGATCCGTCGCCACGCCCGCGGCGCCGTGTCGTTGGCTGGCGGGGCGGCCTCGGAATCGGGATCAAACGGCTCGTCGCCCGTCAGTGGTACCTCCACCGAAATGTCGAACGGCAGCAGTGAGCCAAACTCGCGGGCGAGGTTGACCACGGTGTCGATGTGCAGCCAGTGCTCCATCCCGCGGCGCGGCAGCAGTCGTACCACCGAACCCGCCGGATCGTCCGCCGACCGCGGCAACTCGCTCAGGTCGTAGTGCCCGTCGTCGTGGCCCGTCCACTTGACCGCCGGGGCGTCAGGTTCGCGCGCGGAGCGGGAGACGAGCTCGATCGTGTCCGCGACCATGAAGGCCGACAGCAGGCCGATGCCGAACTGGCCGAGGTACTCCTCGCGGCCCACGCCGAGTTCCAGGTCGCGCTTGGACGAGCGCCCGACGGTCGCCAGCAGCTCGCGCGCCTCGGCGGTCGTGAGCCCGATCCCGGTGTCGGTGACCTCGAGGCCGCCGGCGCCGTAGGCCCGGATCCGCACCTCCCCTTGAGCGGTCGGTTCGAAAGTACGACGGGCCGTGATCGCGTCCACCCCGTTTTGGAGCAGCTCGCGCAGGTAAACGTTGGGACCGGAGTACAGGTGGCGCGCCAGGAGATCAACGATGCCCCGCAAATCAACCTGAAAAGTCGACCCGACTTCCTCCATCACACCCCTCCCGGTATGTTGTCTTGAAGCTCGCGCAACCAGACCTCGGCCTTGGCATCGGTCGGCATCCGCCAGTCGCCCCGTGGGCTGAGGGTGCCGCCCGGGGTGACCTTGGGGCCGTCAGGAAGGGTTGATCTCTTAAACTGATTTACAAAAAAGCGCCTCAGGAAGAATTCCAACCACCCCTGAATATCCGCCAGGCAATATTGTACCCGTCGCTCGTCATCCCACAAGGGGGGCCAGGCGCCCTCTTTCCGGTCACGCCAGGCATGCCACGCCAAAAATGCGATCCGACTAGGCGTTTCACCCCGTCTCAACAGGTGGAACAATGAGAAATCGTGCAAGGCGTACGGACCAATGATTGCTTCCGTGGACTGCATCGGCTGTCCCGCTGCCGTCGGTATCAGTTCGGGGGAGATTTCTTGCCGAAGAATCACGTCCAGAACGGCGTTCGTGGCCGCGTCGAAGAGCCCCTCGGCGATAACCCAGCGGATGAGGTGCTGGATGAGGGTCTTCGGCACGCCGGCGTTGACGCCGTAGTGGCTCATGTGGTCGCCGACGCCGTACGTACACCAGCCAAGCGCGAGCTCCGACAGGTCGCCCGTCCCCACGACGATCCCGCCGCGCTGGTTGGCGATGCGGAAGAGGTAGTCGGTACGCAGCCCGGCCTGGACGTTCTCAAACGTCACGTCGTACGTCGGCGTACCCGCCGCGTACGGATGCCCGAGGTCGGCCAGCATCTGCCGCGCGGCGGGGCGGATGTCCAGGGTCGAGGCGGTCGCCCCCACCGCCTCCATGAGCGCGAGGGCCGAACCCTTGGTGGTGTCGGAGGTGGCGAAACCGGGCATCGTGAAGGCCAGGATGTCGGAGCGCGGGCGGCCGAGCACATCCATCGCCCGCGCGCAGACGATGAGGGCGTGGGTCGAATCCAGCCCGCCGGAGACCCCGATGACGAGCTTCGGCGACCCGATGGCCTGCATGCGCCGGACCAGCGCGGCGACCTGGATCGAGTACGCCTCGTAGCAATCCTGCTTGAGACGGGCGGGATCGGCCGGGACAAACGGGAAGCGGGGAATGTCGCGGTAAAGGCCGAGGTCACCGGCGGGCGGGTCGAACGTCGTGGCGACCTGGGCGATGGGCAGCCGGGGCTGGATCTCGTGGCGGCGGTTGTCGTCGAAACTCGTCTGCCGCGCCCGCTCCGCGGCGAGACGGCGGAGGTCGATGTCCACCACCGTACCGGCGGGCCCCAGCGGGAACCGGTCGGACTCCCCCAACCGCTCGCCCGCCTCGAACACGAACGTCTGCCCGTCCCACGCCAGATCCGTCGACGACTCGCCCGGCCCGGCGGCCGTGAACAGGCAGGCCGCCTGGCAGCGGAGCGAGGCCGACTGGGCCATGAGCCGGCGGTCGTCGGCCTTGCCGATCGTGATGGGCGAGCCCGAGATGTTGACGAGGACGGTCGCCCCGGCGAGGGCGGCCTTGGTGGCGGGCGAGACCGGTACCCACATGTCTTCGCAGATCTCGACCGCGATGGTGAATCCGGGGACATCGGTGACCTCGACGATCAGCGGGGCGAGCGTGACCGACTGGCCGGCGAGGGTGACCATCTCGTACGTCTCCGCCCCCGGCGTAAACCAGCGCCGCTCGTAAAACTCGCGGTAGTTGGCGAGGTACGTCTTGGGCACCGCGCCGAGGATCCGCCCGCGGTGGATGACGAGGGCGCAGTTGTAGAGCCGGTGCTGCGCCCGGACGGGCGCGCCGACGATGATGACCGGCGCGAGATCGCGCGAGGCGGTGACCAGGGTTTGGATGGCGGTCTCCGTCGCGTCGAGCAGGGCCTGCTGGAGGAACAGATCCCCGCAGGAGTAGCCGGTGAGGCTCAATTCGGGGTACGCGACGAGGGCCACGTGGTCGGCCGCCAGGGCGGTGACATCGTCAACGATCGCCCGCGCGTTGGCGTCCGGTTCGGCCAGATGAACCGGCAATACGCGGGCGGCGACCCGCGCAAACCCCTGGGCGTACAGATTGGCAAACTCCATACCCCCCAGTCTGCCATGGTCTCCCGACATTCTGCCGGTGTCTTGACACAAAAAAGACATCAACTCGGGTCGATGAGGTCTGCCCACGCGGCGAAGCGCTCCACCATCGCCAGACGGCGCGGCTCGTCAATCTCGTAAAGGTCGAACTCAGAAGGCGAAAGGTCAGCGACCGACCGCATCTGTCCCGCCATGATGTGCCTGTCCAGGGGCAGGTACTCCTTGGTATCGCCCAAGGCCAAGACTTCTTCCCGAGTGAACACCCCCGAGACGACAACCGTGTCAATGTCGACGAAGTCTCGGGGCTCGGCCCGGCTGTACAAAGCACTCATCTTGCCGGCAGCGGCGTCACGCAGGTCCAACACCGGACCGACGGCGAGCTGCATCGGCGGAAACTGGCGGGTGTCATGCCCCAGTTGCAGGTCGCTCTGTTCGCCAGTCAAAGGATCTGACACTCGCACGTTCAGGAACAGTCGGCCTTGCGTGAGGATCGTCACGGCCAGCCCGTTGGACTCCAGGGCAGCCACCAACTCGTCAACGGCCGCAGAGAACGACTCGACTGACGGCTCGCGGGTGAAGAGATCCACGTCGGTTGAGGGCCGGTCACCCAGTCCGTTAGCCGAAAGTGCATACCCCCCGGCGAGAGCAAAGCCGTACCGGCTGATCACCGTCAGGCCGACCCGGGCCAGACGCTCATGAAACGGCTTCACGGGACACTCCTGCTGCACGGGACGAGCGCGCGAGAACGGGAAACCGCGTTTCCCACACCTGGCGGCACCGACTGGGGAGGATGAGTGCGGGCCACAGACGCACCAGTGTGGCCCGGTCGAGGAACGTGGCGTGATCCGCTGGTATGCCATCCCGGACGACGGCTCGGTACAGGCCCGGGAGGCTGGCCGGGTCGTCAAGGTCGTAGACCGGATGCGGGGCGGTGTTGATGTGGGAACCGACTGTCACGGTACCCGTCGTGGGCCCGCGGAGGTCGTCAAAGGAACTCGGGGTTTGGTAGGGGCGGAGGTTGCCGAAGGACGGGAACAGATCGGCTTTCAGGAATGGCTGCACCAACTCCCACAACTCGCGGAGCAGCACCGGCAGCGTCAGCCGCGGCCACCACTGCAGGAGAAGTTCGGCGTCGAGGAACTCGGTGAGATCCTCATCAACGGCGGCGTGCTGGAGGACGATCTCGTACATCCGGCCGCCCTGGTCAGGGTCATCCAGGTCGAAGACCACCTCTTGGTCCCCGGTAAGCCGAGACGGCAAGGTGACCAGTCCGCGCGTCGGCCCGTGGAGATCCTCCAGGTTGTCGGTGACAAGCCAGCCCACCGGGGCGTCAGGCTCGGCGGTCGTACGGGCGGGGAGAGTGAACAACACAGCGAGTCCTCCTTCCGGTCCAGGTTTCGAAATCTAGCTTATCGAACAACCGCCTGACCGATGGAGGTACGACCGGACTCACCCCCGGCGACCCGGCCTTTAGGACACGTTCGTCAATAACTGTCGCGTGTCGCTTCCGGGATCGGGCGCTTAACTGCGTTGTCGGCCACTCCGCCTGACCAGGCATCCCGCCCCGAAACCGCCACTTGCACCATGTACTAACGACCGTGTCCTTGCCGGTGGAGGTACTGCTCGGCTTCTTCGCGACTCACGCCTCGCGTAGCAGTCGGATCCAAGACACACAACGATGCGGCAACGTCCGACGGTACATAATCAGGCTCATTGATCATCTTATCGAACTCGTCGCTGGAAAGATCCTTGCCTTCTTGCACGCCCTCCCGCTCGAAACACGTCCGAACCAACTGCGCAAAAGGTAGCCCGTCAGGATTTTCCCGCATGGCGAAGTAGAGACCTTGGATCCACAATAGTGACTCGTCCTGGCACTGCGAATCAGCCTTGCTCATGTCCCCAGAACCTACGCCGTTGACCGCTGACTCGGTGTACCCACCACGCGAGTCGAACGTCACGGCGTACCCCAGGTCCGCCATACACGAGCTGAACCGAGTCTCGCCCTCCTTGTACTCGGCATCCGTGATCTGGTAATCCTCCAACACCGAGCGTTGAAAGTCACTGAGGTTTTGCGCATTCGCAAAGATCGTGTCAATCTGCTCACGCCACTGGTCAGCGACAGTCACGTTGTCTGACGAGTCACCGGAGCAACCCGCGAGACAAGCAACCGCCACCACGACCGCCAGGCGACTCAGTTTCGTCATCACTCAGAAGGGGGTCGACCACGTCGCACCAGTTGGTGCAACACCCTCAAGGGTACGACCAGTGTATCTTGGCGTGGTCACGCTTGTGCTCACCCCCGTACCGGGGGTCACGCTCCACGCGGTCCACGCCACTGTGGGAGCGCTGCTGACATAGTTGACGCCCGAACGGGACTGCGAGCAATTGATATTCTTGGCCCACACCGTGTATGTCTGACTGCTTGTAGCGTAGTCGTAGTACGACGAACAGCCCAAGCCCGAAAATGCGACATACGCCGCTGTTGTCTGGCTCGCACCAATGCCCGCGCAGCCCGGGACGAGGCCAATGACCACCACGGTGGCGAGGAGCCTTTTCTTCATCCGTTCTCCTGTAGTTATGGGTAGTTTCATGATCGGGACGGGATTGCAGTGGCTGAACGTCGCCCCCTGCAACCTCCGCTGAAGAGGAGCCTACTCTCCCGGAAAAAAATATCAACCACTTTATTTCACAACCCAACCGTTTCGCCGAGCGGACAGACACGGCCAGCATCCCCGGCCGACAAAAACAGGCCTCCTCCGACCGCCGTGGCAACCAGACCCAGCAGACGTACCCTACAGTTCGGGTTCGTCCCCGGGTTCGTCGTCACCGAAGAGTTCGTCGGCCAGTTCGAGCATGCAGCCCTCTTCCACGGCCACGCTCAGGGCGGCCTCCACGGCCGCCCGCGGGGTGAAGTCGGAGTACGCCGCCAGCATCGCGGCCCGGACTAGTTCGACGGCCGTGTCCTCGTCATCGCAGTCGATGGTCACGTGCGCGGTGAGCGCCCGGCGCTCGTCGTCGCTGGAATCGAACAAGAGGACCTCGGAGTCAAAATTCGAACCGAGCAGGATGGTGTCCTCGGCGGTCTCGGCCAGCTGGTCGAGCCACTCGTCCTCGTCGAGCTTCTTCTTCCGGTGCTGGGTGATCCCGGCGAGCGGCAGGTCCGCGATGAGGTGGATCCCGCCCTCCAGTTCGTCGTCGTCGGCCTCGCCACCGACCAGGGCCGCCACGCCGTACGGCGAGAAGGTCGCGGCCCAGTCGACCAGGGCCTGGAGTCGCTTCTTGGGGTTGTCTGCGTACTTGGCCTTGACCGGGACCATCGCGAGCGGTACGGCGCCCGCCACCAGCCAGACGACCTCGCCGTCCCGCTCAATCGCGAGCGCGGTGAGGCAGTCCCCGCTCTCCTCGGAGATGAGCAGCCGGCCGTCCAGGGCACTGGTGGAGTCGAGCGAGACCTGGAGGCTGCCGTCCGCGGTGGGGTCGAGCGTCTCAGCCGTGACCGCCGCCAGCATGGCCGCCACGCCATCGACGAGTTCGGGGTTCGGCTCAATGGTGAAGTACCCTGCTTCGAGGGTGTCGTTCAGTTTCATGGGGTCACCTATCTGTAGTCGGGCTGGTTGTAGCCCGGGTATGGTTGCTGGGTCGGGGTTGGTGAGTTCTGGGCGTACGCGGTCGCGCCGGCCGGCTCTGTCGCCTGCGCGATCGACTGCGGCGTACCGCCTTCCGCCGCCGTGGCGATGGGCCGGATGACGACCGCCGTACCGTACGCGCACACCTCCGAGAACGATTGTCCGATGTCGCCGGTGTCGAAGCGCATGGCGACAATCGCGTTGCCGCCGCGCTGGACGCACTGTTCCCACATGCGTTGCATGACCTGGTTGCGCGAATCGTAGACGAGCGAGGTGTACTCGGAGATCTCGCCGCCGCCGAGCGCCTTGAACCCGGCGATAAAGTTGGCGCCCACGTTGGCGCTGCGGACGGTCAGGCCCATGACCTCGCCCAACACGGCCTCAACCTTGTACCCCGGCACGTCCGGCGTCGTCACAATCAGCATGGCTCAAGGATAGCGCGTCGGTGACGGATTCGTCCGCCGGTGGGTGGCGCCCGGAATTTCCCAAACCTGAGCCAACTCGACTCAACTTTCAGACTTGAGTGTGCTAGACTCAGGTTTGTCGTCCACCGAGTGGCGGTGGGCCCCGAACCAGAGGAGCAGAACTATGAGCACCCAGTACACCACGATCAACAACCCCTTCCGCGAGATGGATCGGCTCTTCAACCAGGTGTCGCGCGCGGTCGCGAGCGATTCCCACGCGATGCCGATGGATCTGTACCGCGTCGGCGACGCCTTCACCGTCAAGATCGACCTGCCCGGTGTCGACCCGGCGTCGATCGACATCGACGTTGACGACCGTACCCTCACCGTCCGCGCGGAACGGGCCGCCGAGGCCGTCGATACCAGCCAGGAGAACAGCGGCTGGGTGAGCCGTGAGCGCAGCTACGGCACGTACGCGCGCCAGATCGCGCTCGGCCGCGGCCTTGACACCTCCCATATCGAGGCGACGTACGTGGACGGCGTTCTCACGCTGACCATCCCGATCGCCGAGGAGGCCAAGCCGCGCAAGATCAGCGTCGCCACGGCGCCGAGCCCGGTCATCAACCAGCCAGCCGAGGCCTGACCGGAAAAGCCGAGGACCCCGCCGCGGCGGGGTCCTTTCGCATTGTGCCTAGACGGAGTGGTTACTTACAGTACGCCACCGTGGCATCGTCGATGGCTTGGCCGGCGGCGGAGAACTCGTCCGAACTGATGGCCCACAGGTTGGGATCAGTCGTGTCCGTACCGTCGACGTACCCCTGCAACTGGGCGAAGTAACCGAGCATCGTGTCCATCGGCGCGACGACGGTCTCCGGCGGGTTGGCGGCCTGGAGTTGCTGGAAGTACCCGGTCATCTCGCTGAGGGCGGCGCTCATGCCAGCCTGGTCCCCGCTGCCCACCGCGCTCATCTTGTCCGAGGACGCCTGGATGTCGTCTTGCAGGTTGATGTACGTCTTGCAGTACGTGGTCAGCCGGTTGCCCAGCACTGCCCTGACTCCGAAGTACGCCCCAGTGCCCACCACGGCGACCGCGACGACAATGATCAGGGCGATGAGCCAGCCGCGCTTCTTCTTGGGCGGTACGGGCGGTACGGGCGGCGCGAACGGCATCTGCGGCCCGGCCGGCGGGAACGGTCCTTGCGGCGTGACCGGTTGGCTCACCGGTTGGAGCGGCTGGGCCACGGGCGGCTGGGCCGCCAGCGGTTGACCGGGATCATTGGGGTACGGTGCTTGCGTCATGTTTCCTCCTGTGGTGCGTGACATAATGAGGCTACCATGGCGTACGTACAAAGTCCCGATTTCCGCGCTGTGCCGGGGGGACGCTGAACGACGTCGCCGCGCTCTCCTGGGCATGACTCCCCGCCCGCGTGACAGGCCTTCGCACCCGTACCCTCCTCCGGCGGCCTGGCGGCACAGGTGCGAAACGATGTCAGCGAAATCACGGATTCTGGCGACACGGTTTCGCACCCGTCCCGCAGTTGTACGGACTGGCCCGCTGGTGTGAAGGTATGTCACCCTGGGGGCGTAGCGCTGGGTGGCCACCCCCGGCCCCCGGGCGGGGCCGCCCCCGTACTCTTCCGCGAAAGTATGAAAACGCGCGAACCGGCCCCAACTGCCCAAGTTGTGTCAGGGTAAACCGGGAAAACCACGACAGAACTTGGGCAGTTGACGGTACGCCCGTGGGGCAAGCCAGTAGGGGAGACGTAGTCCGTGCCAGCGACACAGTTGGCGGTACGACGATGCCCAGGGGGGCAAGGTCACCCTTGCCCCCCTGAGGTTAGCGATCGTACCGGTTAGTGAACCCGGCGGGCCCGGCGGGCCATGGCGAGGGTGAACCCGGCCGAAGCAACCAGGCCGAACATCAACACCAGGGCCATGGTGCCACCGGTTTGTGGGAGTACGGTCCCCCCACCAGGAACCTTGGCCGCGGCGACCACGTCGAACGCGGCGTAGACCGTACCCGATGTCTCA
>JAIRVA010000280.1 GCA_031254155.1 Propionibacteriaceae bacterium | reverse complement strand
GACATCAGCACAGACTATCGGCCTGCTCGTCCGGGAGGCCCGGCTCGGCCGCGGCATGACCCAGCAGGACCTGGCCCGGGCCCTCAACACCTCACAGAGTGCGATCGGGCGGATTGAGGCGGGCAACCAAAACCTGTCCCTCGACATGGTGAACCGCATTTCCGAGGTGCTCGGCAAACGCCTGCTGACACCGGGCAGCGGGTCATTGAACTTCTGGATCCAGGGCGGCCACCGGTTGCACGGGAGCATCGAAACGCGGACCAGCAAAAACGCGGCGGTCTCGACCCTCTGCGCCTCGCTCCTGAACCGCGGCCGGACCACCCTGCGCGGTATCGCCCACATCGAAGAGGTCAACCGGATCGTCGAGGTCCTGACCAGCATCGGTGTCGAGTGCGAGTGGGGTCCCGACCGCCAAGACCTCAGCATCACTCCCCCGGACGAGCTTGACCTCGCGGCCATGAACGTCGAGGCCGCCCGGCGGACGCGGAGCATCCTGCTCTTCCTCGGCCCCCTGATGCACCTGTTCCCGACGTTTGCCCTGCCGTACGCCGGCGGCTGCAACCTGGGTACCCGGACCGTCGAGCCGCACCTCCAGGCGCTCCGCCACCTCGGGTTGTCGGTCGAGGCGACCGAGGGGTACTACCACTGCGACGTCATCCCGCCGACGAAGCCCGTCCGCCAGTTCGCCCTCATCGAGCGCGGCGACACCGTGACCGAAAACGCCATCATGGCGGCGGCCCGGACACCCGGGGTGACGATCATTCGCAACGCCAGCTCGAACTACATGGTCCAGGACCTCTGCGACTTCATCACGCACCTGGGGGTCGTCATCGAGGGCATCGGCTCGACGACCCTCACCATCCACGGGGTGGACGACGTCGACGTCGATGTGGCGTACGACATCTCGGAAGACCCCATCGAAGCGATGAGCCTGCTGACCGCCGCCGTGGCGACGGAATCGGAACTGACGATCACCCGCGTACCGGTCGAGTTCATGGAGATCGAACTCGCGATCCTCGAGACGATGAAGCTCAACTACACCATGACCGACGAGTACAAGTCGCGCAACCAGATGACCCGTCTGGTCGACCTGACAATCCGTCCGTCCAAACTGGTCGCCCCGGTCGACAAGATCCACCCGATGCCGTTCCCCGGCCTCAACATCGACAACTTGCCGTTCTTCGCCGTCATCGCGGCGATGGCGCAGGGGACGACGACGATCTTCGACTGGGTGTACGACCACCGGGTGATCCACCTGATGGGGCTCAACAAGCTGGGCGCGGACATCGTCCTCCTCGACCCCCACCGCGTCATGGTCACCGGCCCGACGAGGTGGCGCGGCGGCGGCGAGATCGGCTGTCCCCCGGCCCTCCGCCCCGCGGTCTGCCTGTTCCTGGCGGCGCTCGGGGCCCGCGGCGAGACGGTGCTAGAGGACACGTACGTCATCACGCGGGGGTACGAAGAACTCCCCGAACGGCTCAACGCCCTGGGGGCCAACGTCCGTTCGTTCCTGAAGTAGTCCCGCTCAGCGCAGGCGGCGCGCCTCGAAGGCGTGGCTCGGGCTCACGATCTGGTCCTGGGCCGCCACGAGGGCGAGTTCGCGCTGGCCGGCGCGGGCGGTCGCGTCGAGCACCGAGTAAACGATGCCGGCGGTCTGTGCGAGGGCCACGTCCAGACGCCCGGTCTGGAGCAGGTAGGCCAGGAAGACGGCGGACGTCACATCGCCCGAACCCGTGAAAACCTGGTCGATCCGCGGGGTGGACACCAGCCAGCTCTCGCCGGCCGTCGCCGCGACCATGGAGACCGTGTCGTCCCCGCCCTCCTCGGTCATCGCCGACGTCACAAGGACAGTTGTGGGGCCTCGCGCGATCAGCGTGTCGATGCCGGCCAGGAGGTCGGCCACGGTCCGGGTCGTCTGCCCGACGAGGAAGTCCAGCTCGAACTGGTTGGGGATGACGATGTCCGCCCGCGGTACCACCTTGTCGCGGAGGAATTCCGGGATGCCGGGTGCGACGTACATCCCGCGGCCCACGTCCCCCATGACGGGGTCACAACAGTACACGGCCTTGGGGTTGCGCGTCTTGACGAGGTCGACCGCGTCAAGGATCGTGTTCCCCATGGCCTCTGAGCCCTGGAAGCCGGTGAGGAGCGCGTCGACGCCCGTGAGCGCGCCCCGCTCGTCCACCCCGCGGACGACGTCCATGACATCGGTGGCACTGAGGACCGGGCCCCGCCACGAACCATAGCCGGTGGTGTTGGAGTAGTGGACGGTGAGGACGGGGTACGTCTCGACGCCCATGCGCATGAGGGTGAACGCGGCGGCCGAGTTACCGACGTGGCCGTACGCAACGGAGGACTGAATCGACAATATTGTGGTCATACACCGATTTTCCCGCATTGACGGCCTTCGACGCCAGCCCGGCCACGACGTGGTCGGCCTTTGACCGCTCCGCCCGATGCTGCAAGGATGAACCCATGGGCCACTCCTCACCGCTGCCGAAGACGGTTGTCGCTGCCGGTTTCCCGTACCTGGCCACGCGCTTCGCGGCGATGGCGCACCGCGGGGGTGCTCTCTGGGAGCCGAACCTGGGCAAGGAGAACACGGCCCACGCCTTCTTCGGGGCCGTGGCACTGGGGTACCGCTACCTGGAGACCGATGTCCGCGCCACCCGTGACGGTCGTCTGGTCTGCTTCCACGACGACACGCTGGCCCGGCTGACGGGCCTCGCGGGCGCCGTGTCCGACTACACCGCAGCCGAACTGGCCGCCGCCCGCGTCGGGGGTACGGAACCCATCCCGCTGTTCGAGGACATCGTCGACGCGTTGCCCCTGACCCGGTTCAACGTCGACCTCAAGACCAACGACGCCGTGGAACCCCTGGTCGCGGCCATCGCCCGGCACCGGCTCCAGGACCGCGTCCTGGTGGCCTCCTTCTCGCAGCGGCGCCTCTCGCGTTTCCGGACGCTGACGGCCGGTTCAGTGGCCACGGCCATGGCCCCGGCGGGGGCCGCCTGGACCGCCCTCGTCCCGGCCGGGGCGGTCGTCGCGTCCCCGGGCGCCGCGATGCAGGTCCCGGTGGCCGAGCCGGTGGGCCGGGTGTCGCTGACCGTGGTCACGCGGGCCACGGTCGACCGGGTCCACCGGCTGGGCAAGGCCATCCACGTCTGGACCGTCGACGAGGCGGCCGAAATGGAGCGTCTCATCGATCTCGGCGTCGATGGCATCATCACCGACCGGCCAGACCTGCTGAAAGAGGTCTTGGTCCGGCACGACCTCTGGGAGCAGGCATGAGCGAACCGGCCGGACTGGCGCTGTCCAAGAACACGACGAGCCGGAAGTCCCGGGTGCTCGGGTGGGCGCTGTGGGACTGGGGTACGCAGCCGTTCAACACGGTCATCATCACCTTCGTCTTCTCGGTGTACCTCACCACCGGGTCGTACTTCAACCCCACCAACCCGAACGGGCCCACGCAGGCCCTCGCGGTGTCGACCACGGTCGCCGGGGTGGTGATTGCCCTGCTCGCCCCCGTCCTCGGCCAGACAGCCGACCGGTCGGGCCACATCGTCCGCAACATGCGGTGGCTCACCTGGTTCCTCGGGGCGATCTCCATGGCACTGTACTTCGTCGCACCGCGCCCCTCGTACCTCATCTGGGGCCTCGTGCTGCTGGCCGGTGGTTCCATCGTCAACGAGATCGCGAGCTCGTTCTACAACGCGACCATCGACCAGGTGGCGACGGAACGGAACGTCGGCAAGGTGTCGGGCTTCGGCTGGGGCATGGGCTATCTCGGCGGCATCCTCATCCTGCTGCTCATCCTCGTCCTCTTCATCCAGCCCGAGGTCGGGCTGTTCGGTCTCACCGACACCCCCTCGAAGATCCGGGTCGCCATGATCCTCTGCGGGGTCTGGACCCTGGTGTTCACGATCCCCGCCTTCGCGACGCTGCGCGACAAGCCGGTTCCGCCGGTGACGACCCGCGTGGGGGTCATCGGTTCCTACAAGGCGCTCATCCGCAGCATCGTGAGCCTCTGGCGCACCGACCGCCACGTCGCGTACTTCCTGCTCGCCTCGGCCCTGTTCCGCGACGGCCTGGCGGCGGTGTTCACGTTCGGCGCGGTCCTGGCGGCGCAGTCTTTCGCCTTCACGACCACCGAAATCATCTACTTCGGCGCCGCCGCCAACCTCATCGCCGGCGTTGTGACGATGCTCTTCGGCCTGCTCGACGACAAGATCGGGCCCAAGAAGGTCATTCTCATCTGCCTCGGCGTCCTGAGTGCCGGAGCGCTGGCCGTCTACTTCCTGCACCAGCCCGCATACTCCGGCTGCCTGCCGGTGAACGACATCTGTACGAATCCGGCGTACGACCCGGCCCTGGAGCGCCAGGGCAAGACGATCTTCTGGGTCTTCGGCCTGCTGCTCTCCAGCCTCTGTGGCCCGGCCCAGGCGGCGTCGCGGAGTTTCCTGGCCCGGATCATCCCCGAGGGCCGCACGGGCGAGATCTTCGGGCTCTACACCACAACGGGCCGGGCCGTGTCCTTCATCTCCCCCGCCCTGTTCGGCCTGTTCGTCACCCTGGGCGCGGCCGTGACCGGTTCGAACGCCACCCAGCACTGGGGTGTGATCGCCATCGCAATCGTGCTCGCGGCCGGGTTTGTCGTCCTACTGCCCGTCCGGGAGCGGACGCGGTCCGCCGCGCCGCCGGAGGGCACCCGCCCAGACCGGTGATGTGCACACCCCGGGAATAGATATCTTGCGAAGAGCGTTGTCATAGGTATACGCCTAAGGAAGTGCTGATTTACGCTGTGTTGTCAGCCGGGCGTCCGGCGGAGTGAGATGGTCGTCCTCCATGTTGTACATGGACTGGACGTCCATCGCAACATGGAGGACGAGCAGATCGCCCGTCCGGGCGTTCGGATGGCGGCACATGGTAGATCAGTGGTTCCTCAACACTGACAGAGAGACGATATTGTACCTCGCGCCACTAGACCCCGACCCCAGCCGGACCAATGTCACGTTCGCGTGTCCCAACGGCCACGAGTTTGCCCGGATCTTTGCCGCCGGCATCGACCTGCCCACGGCGTGGGACTGCCCGCACTGCGGGCGACTGGGCCAGACCGACTCCGGTCCCTTCGAGAACTCGTCGCAGCCGACGGGCAAGACCCACTGGGACATGGTGCTCGAACGCCGGAGCCAGGAGGACTTGGCGAGCATGCTCGCCGACAGCGTGAAGGATCTACGCGCGCGGTGAGACGAGGCGTCTGAGGGCGGACCCCAGTTGCCCGAGGCGGTACCGGAGCCCCCACAGCGTCGTTTTGAGCAGCGCCTCGACCACGATCCCGCCGGACATCTTCGACTGGCCGCGCTCACGCTCGGTAAAGGTGATCGGTACCTCGGCGACCGTCAGGCCTTTCGAAATGACGTGCCAGGTCAGGTCGACCTGGAAGTTGTACCCCGCCGAGGTGATCTCATCAATGACGGCCCGCAGTGTCGCCGCGCGGAAGGCGTTGAAACCACCCGTGATATCGCGGACGGGGATCCCGATCATCAGCCGGGTCCACAGGCTCCCGCCCCGGCTGAGCAGCTCGCGCGACTTGGGCCAGTTCACGACGCGGCCCCCCGGCACGTAGCGTGAGCCCTTGACCATGTCGGCGGTGGCCAGCGCCGCAAGCAGGTCGGGCAGTTGTTCCGGCTGGTGGGAGCCGTCGGCGTCCATTTCGACCAGCACGTCGTACCCCTGTTTCAACCCCCAGCGGAAGCCGGCCAGGTAGGCGGCGCCCAGGCCGTTCTTGGCCGTCCGGTGCATGGCGTGGATCTGGGGGTCGTCCGCGGCCAGCTGGTCGGCGAGGTCGCCGGTCCCATCGGGCGAGTTGTCGTCCACGATGAGGATGTGCGCCCCGGCGACCGCGGCCCGCAGGCGCGAGCAGGCGATCTTGATGTTGTCTTTCTCGTTGTACGTCGGGATGACGACGAGGACCTTGTCCAATGGTGGGCGCATGAATGCCTCCTAATGTGGTTGGTCCATTATCCCACGGCGTCGAGTCACCACGCCGACGCCAGCCCCGGCGACAAGCGGCAACACGACGCTCGCAAGATCGATCCAGCCGCGGCCCGCGATGGCCGGGGTGAGGGTGGTCCGGGCGGGGACGGTGAAGACCTGGGCGTCGGCGGTCCGGAGACTGGCCTCGTAGACGATGGTGCCGCGGGCGTCGATGAGGCCGGCCAGCGAGTTCGTGGTCGCGACGAGGATCTCGCGGTGGGCCTCGAGCGCCCGAATCCGGGTGATGCGGTCCTGCTGGGCCATCTGGTCGGTCCCGGTGAACATGGCGTTGGAGGTCTGGACGGCCACCACCTGCGCTCCCCCGCCGGTCGAGTCGTCGCCCCGCAGCATCTCGTCGACCGTGTCGTCGTAGGCCACCTCGAAACAGATCAGGTCACCGAGTCGCAGGGGCTCCCCCGCCACCTCGACGCCCAGCACCCCCGGCGTGGTCCCGGGCACCGACTGCCGTCCGACGTACTGCAGGTCGGGGACGAGCTTGGTCAGAAGGCTCCGCAGTGGTACCCACTCGCCGAAAGGGACCAGGTTACGCTTGTTGTACCGGGCTGTGATGCCGTCGGCAGTCCACCACAGGCCGACGGTCTGCCGCTCGTCCGCGCCGGGACCATCGACGATGGCGCCGACCAGGACCGGGACACCGGCCAAGTCCAGGGCGGTGGCGATAAGACCCGCCGTTTTCTGGTCGGTGAGCGGGTCGGTCGCGGTCGAGTTCTCCGGCCAGACGACGAAGTCAGGCTGGGCGACCTCACCGGCCCGGATCCGGGCGGCCAGAATGATCGTCTCCGCGAGGTGGTTGTTCTCCACCGTGTAGCGCGGGCCGAGCGCGTCGATGCCGGCGCCGGGTACGTTGCCCTGGACGACGGCCACGGTCACCGTCCGCCCGTCGGCCGGCGGGTTGTAGCCGCGCGCCAGCAGGCCGCCCGCTCCCGCCACGAGCAGGGCGACCCCGGTGAC
>JAIRVA010000226.1 GCA_031254155.1 Propionibacteriaceae bacterium | reverse complement strand
CGTACTCGCCCCCGGGGCCGTCGCGACCACGAGGTCGACGGTGTGGGTCAAGGTGGCGGCCGTCACCGCCGGGGTGGTGGTCTGCGCGGTCTCCGGCGGGGACAGCGGAGCGCGGGAGGGGCTCGCCACGACGGTGAGCGCCGTCACCTCGGGGGACGCGGTCGCGGCCAGGGTCGCGGTCAGTAGGGCCTGGCCGAGGTCGGTCGTACCGTCCACCTGGCGCACACCGTCGATGACCGGGGCCGCCGCGAGTGTTATCTTGTCGGCGTCCGATAGCGCCGCGACCAGGTCGGTCGGTACGACGACCCCGAGCGAGACGGTGTCGCCCGTCCGGAGCCCGGACCCGTCGGCGACCCAGACGGTGGCACCGCCTAAGAGTGTGATCTGGGCGGTCGCACTCGTCGACGCCGGGGCGGTGTCGTCACCGGGGGTGTCCACGATGTACACCTGGGCCTCCCCGGTGACCATGACGGCCACCGGCGGGTCGGCGGCCTGGGCTGGCGTCGTACCCACCAGGGCAAGACTCGAGAAAGTGGCAAGACCCACTACACCAAGGGCCAGTCGCCGCATAAACCAACGGATCGACACGATCTGCTCCTTTGCTAGGGGTCCCCGGGATGCTAGGTGGCGGGGGGACCAGGATCATCATGATAGCTCTTTAGATATCCCAGCGCATACCCCCTTGTGGGACCCCGAACAGGGCGGCTGGCCCCGACCTCTGACCGGCTGCCAGATGCGCCAGGGGACTGAACCACGGCGTGTCGCCGGGCGGGGTTCCCGCTAGGCGGACCAGGGGGGTATCCGGTCGCCGACCCGGACCAGGGGCGGGTACCTCACCGCGGCGAGGCGGGAGTCGAAGGCGGCCGGGGACTCGCCTGGGCGGTAGACGTGCGGCACGCCCTGACGGTCCAGGAAGGCCAGCAACCTCGCCCAACGCTTCGGATGGCCCGCCACCGTGGGGCCGAAGTCGGCCCCCGCCCGCAGCGCCATGGCGTCGACCGGCGTGCCTTCCCGCAGTTCCAGGCGCGGGATCTCGTGGTAATCGGCGAGTTCGAGGGTCCGCGCGTCGTGGGCGAGCACCACCGCCGGGGTACCCGCCAACAGCGCCACGATGTTGCCGTGGATGCGCGAGCCGAAGGAGAACTCCTGGCCCGCGAGGTGGCGGAGCCACGTCGCCGGGTCGAGCGGGAACACCGTCCGGCGGTCCCGCAGCAGCGGGTGGTCGAGCGTGGTCGGCGCCCCGGCGGGCCCCGGCGTCGTCGCGTCGTAGTGCCCCCGGAGCATGAGTCCGAGCGTGAGGTGGTCCTGGGCGGTGTACGTCAGTCCGGGGTACCGCGCCGCGTGGTCCAGCGCGACCGCGGCCATCCGCGGCACGTACGGCGACACGTTGAGCGAGATCCGGGAGCCTGGCGTCAGCTCCCCGGTCTCCTTGAGACCCAGCGCCGGTCCGCCCAGGAACATCGACGGGCAGCCGATCACGTCGACGACGTCCGCCCCGAAGCCGAGCCGCCTCAGGTAGGCGGCCGTGATCTCCCCGCGGACCCCCACCGTGGCCGACCGCGCGAGCACGGCCTCCATGAACGCCGTCACCTCACTATCGAGCGCCGACGGCGCGATCCGGCCGCTGAGCGGGCCCTGACAGCCGACCCCGAGGACGGTGACCGGGATGGTCAAGCGGTCAATCAACCTGGTCAGCTCCCGGAGTTCGTCCACGAAGGAGCGCCGGAACGCGTCGGCCAGTGGTACGACGACCCGGTCGTACCGCTCGTTCACCCAGCCCGGGTCGAGACCGGTGAGCCGCCGGGCGTCGATGCGCGTACCGGCCGTCGACAGCAGCCGGTACGTCGCCTGCGAGAAAACCAGGTTGCCGACGTTGTTACCGATGAGGTTGCGGGTGAGGGTCTTCGCCGCGCTGGCCACGGCAAAGGGTGACTTGTGGGCCCGCAGGAGGACCCGGGTCACCGCCCCTCCCCGGCCGCGCCGTGCCGGGCGACCCAGTCGTGCAACTCCCGGTCGGCCGGGGCGACGCGGGCCTCGTAGAGCTCCCACCCGATCTCGCCCACCGCCCAGTCCAGGAACTGCCGCGCCACGTCAAGGTACTCCGGCTGGGCGGCTAGTGCCTGGTCGAGCCGCAGCTGGTCGGTCGCCAAGAGCTGGACCAGTCGCTCGCGCCGGATCGCGTCCTCCCCGCGCGACCCCAGGAAGTCCGCCACCGCCCGGTAGGCCGCGATCCGCTCACGCAGGTTCTCCACCGTCCCCGCGCGCTGGGTGGTCGCGTCCCCCGTCCCCCGGCGCCGCCACAGCAGGGCCGGGGTGTGCAGGACGTCGAAGGCCGTCGCGGCCACGTACCCCCGCATCGTCACCAACTGGTCCTCGAAAAACACCCCCTCCGGCTGGGGCGCGACGCAGCGCTCGTAGAAATCCCGCCGGTACACCCGCGTACACATCAGCGCGTTCGTCATGGCGAGCGGGGTGTCCGCGAGCGTGGCCCCGCGCCGGGTCTGGTGGTGGAGGTCGCGGATGTACGACGGGGGCGGGCAGCGGCGGCCGGCCACGAGAATGGCGTACGCGCCGAGGGCGAAGTCCGAGCCGGACCGCGTGAGTCCCCGCACCGCCCGCCGGTAGAAGAACGGGTCCGCGACATCATCCGAGTCGAAGAACGCGAGGTAGCGGCCCGTCGCCAACCCCGCCCCCAGGTTGCGGGCCGCCCCGGGCCCGCGGTGCGGCGCCCGCACCAGCCGGATGACGGGCGTGCGGTGGGACGCCGCGAACTCGGCCACGACGCTAGCCGTCCCGTCCGTCGACCCGTCGTCGACGACGATGATCTCCAGCCGGGGCCACTGCCCACTGACGAGGCTCGCGAGGGCCGCACCGACGTACCGCTCGGTGTTGTACGCCGCCATGACCACGCTGAGCAGCGGCATCCCGGGGTACCGTGGCACCTTGACCCGCGCGCTGACGAGGGTGAAACTACGCCGGATCGCCTGCAAACCACCCCAGAGGGGCGGCGAGACCACGCGGCGGATCCCCAGCCCGGCACGGTGACGAAGGTCCCGGTACGAGGCCGCCCACGCGCCGGAACGCTCACGAGGTAGCGCCCCGGCGCGGGTTGCGGACTCCACGCAAGTACCTCCATTCACAGGCCGGTGACCGCCAGTGGCGGCCCTAGTTCTGAGGGGAAAGGGGAACCCCCCGCGACGACCCGGTAGCCGGGCCGACTTCAATGTGATGTCATGATTCTAGGCCATCCGCGGACCGTTCCGAACCGGCGAGCTTGCACATCTTCCCTGCTCGATGCGTCCACCCAATCTGATCGCCCATTCGATAGACGAGGTGCTGCCGCATCACCTACGATCAGGGGAACTAGTGCTTCAACCCCCCTAAGGAGCCACTATGACATCTTCGTCACGCCGCCGTCTTGCGGCAATCACCATTGCAATAGCCCTCGTCGGGCTGATGACCGGCCACCCCGCTCCCGCCCAGGCGGCGGTGACGCCCGACACGGCGAGCCTGGAGTCCGTCCGGAACGCTTTCCTCTCCACCTACGTCCCGGCCACCGTGGTACCCGAGGGCTGGACCGGTTCGCTCGACTCCTGCACGGCCGGGACCAGTTCCCAGGCCGCCCGGGACGCCGAGGTCACCGTCATCAACTACTACCGGGCGCTGGCCGGGCTCCAACCGGTGACCGAGAACGCGGCGGCCACCGCGATGGCCCAACAGACCGCGCTGATCATGGCCGCCCAGAACAACCTGAGCCACAACCCGCCCAGCACGTGGGCCTGCTGGACCGCGGCCGGGGCCCAGGGCGCCGGACTCAGCGACCTCGCCGTCGGCCGGGGCTTCGAGACCGGCGGGCAGGCCGTCGTCGGGTACATGGACGATTACGGCGTACCGAACGTCGGGCACCGCGAGTGGGTCCTGTTCCCGGAGTTGAAACAGGTCGGCATCGGCATCGCCCAGTACGGCCACGCCATGCAGTGGGGCAACCCCGCCAACAACGGCGTTCTCAAGGGAAACCCCCGCCCCGCCACCGGGGTGGCGTACCCCTCGCGGGGGTACTTCCCGTATGAGCTCCTGCCCACCTCCGGCTACTGGTCGTACTCTTCTCCCCAGGTGAGCTTCGCGGGGGCCACGGTCACGGTGACAAAGAACGGGACCCCCGTCACCATCAGCGGGGTCGACAACTTCTGGCCCTCGTCGCCGGGCCTCTACGTCTACCCCGACGCGGTGCTCGTGTGGACGATGCCGGCGCTCAGCGCGCCGCCCGCCGGGGGGTACGACACCTACCGCGTGACGATTTCCGGCCCGGTCAGCGACACGTACGAAGTCAAGGTGTTCTCAGCGCAGCGGACCTCGATCGGGGCCGTCACCATTCAGGGGACGCCTGCCGTGGGCTCGACGCTGACGGCGGTCGTGAGCGGGGTCACGCCCACTGACGCGCGGCTGGTGTACACCTGGTACCGGGGTACGACCTCCATCCGGTCGGGTTCGACGTACACCGTCACCCCGGCGGACGCGGGGGCGAGCCTGACCGTCACGGTGAACGCCAACCAGACCAACTACACGGCCACCACGGCGACCTCCGCGCCCCTCACGATCGGCGCGCCCGAGACGATCACCGGCCAGGTGACCACGACCGATGGTACGGCCATCGCGGGCACGGTGGTCAAGTACGACAACTACACCTGTGACACGAAGGCGGACATCACGGGTGGGTCGGACCATTTCGGCACGGTGACCGTCGGCGCGGACGGGCAGTTCTCGTTCACGTCGCACTACGGCGAGTGCTACGGGTTGCGGGTGAGCGCGCCGACGAGCCTGTGGACTTCGGTCGCCGGGACGCGGGACTACGCCCTTGTCGCCTCCGGTACCCAGGCTGTGCCTGTCGTCATCGCGCACGCGTACGTCGGCGTCGCAACCATCAGCGGAACCGCCACGGCAGGCAGCACCGTTTCCGCGACGGTGTCGGGCTACTACCCGGCGAACGCTGCCACCACCTACCAGTGGCTCCGCGACGGCCAGCCGGTCGCGGGCGCGACGGCCACGTCGTACGCCATCACCACCGCCGACCAGACTCACCAACTGAGCGTCCGGGTGACGGTGGCCGCCGGAGGGTACACGGCCACCACGACCGCGGCGGCCGTGACCGTGCCAGCAGTCGCGCCGGCGGCGCCCGCCAAACCGGTCCTCCGCTTCACCCTGGGCGCCGACATGACGGGCGACGGCCACGGTGAGCTGCTGGCCGTCGACGCGAACGGCACGCTCTGGTCGTACCCCGGCCAGACCGATGGCCACCTCACCGGGGCGGTCAACCTGGGAAGCGGGTTTCGGGACAGCCAGATCTTCGGGCCGGGCGACCTCACCGGTGACGGCCAGGCCGACATCCTGGGCATCACCGCCGACGGTACGCTGTGGCTCTACCCCGGTCACGGCGCAGGCCCGCTGGGCGCGCGCCAACCGGTCGGGTCCGGCTGGACCGGCTGGCGGCTCGTCCCCGCCGGCGACCTGACCGGCGACGGCAAGGCCGATATCCTGGGCATCAACGGGAAGGGCGACCTGTTCCTGTTCGCCGGCAAGGGTAACGGTACGTTCAACGCCCGGGTGCAGGTCGGCTCCGGCTGGACGGGCTGGAACCTGTACGCCGCCGGCGACCTGAACGGCGACGGCAAGGCCGATATCCTGGGCATCAACAGGGCGGGCGACCTCTTCCAGTACACCGGCAAGGGGACGGGTACCTTCAACCCGAAGGTCCAGGCCGGCTCCGGCTGGACCGGTAACACCCTGGCCGCCGGGGCGGACCTGACGGGTGACGGGCAGGCCGACCTGATGGGCCGCCAGGACACGACGCACCAACTGAACTTCTACAAGGGACTGGGCAACGCGAAGTTCGCGGCGAAGGTCCCAGTGGACACCGGCTGGTGAGAGCGGGCATGGCGACGGCCGCACGTTTTCCCGGCTCCGTCCGTCACACGCTACACACCTGGGCACCGCCCTTCCTTTTGTTTGTGATATCTCATAGAATGATCCCGTCAGTGCCTCCCGACCCCCCTCAAGGAGCCACGCAAGTGACCAACAATCCCGACCACGCGTCCGTGGCAATCCCCCCGATGTTGGCCCTTCCCGGGCTCGGCGTGGCGGCGACCCCTCCGGCCGCCGGCCACGCCGCCCCGGGGGAACCACTGACCCAAACCGCAGGATTACGCGGGCCCGCAAAAACG
>JAIRVA010000202.1 GCA_031254155.1 Propionibacteriaceae bacterium | reverse complement strand
CTGTCCGCCGTACTCTACTTCGCCCTCGTCAAACCCATGGATGTGATTAAGAAGCGACTTGCTGCGAAGAAGGAGGCCGCCCCGGCCAAGCCCACGACGGAAGAATTGTTGACGCAAATCCGTGACCTGCTCAGCCAATCGGCGTCAACTGTCCAGCCAGGTGGGCATATCTGAAGAATAGGTGCAGGCGTGGGCGCTTGTAATGCCTAGTCCATGCCGATAGATTGGCGATTGGTCGTTCGGAATTGCACGGGTCCGCGCAAGCACAACGCCAGTGCGGATCGGACCCGGTTTGTCCGGGTGGGTCGGGGGTCCACCGGTGTTCCTCGGCCAGGCTTACATCGCGTGAACAAGAAAGGAAATGTTGTGACTACTCGCAAAGAAAAGGATCTACTGGGTGAACGGGAGGTCCCCGCAGACGTTTACTGGGGCGTACAAACACTGCGTGCCATCGAAAACTTCCCCATCTCGGGCCGGACTATCAGCGCGGAGATGCCTGATGTGATCCGGGCTTTCGCGTGGGTGAAGAAGGCGACCGCCTTGGCCAACGCCGAGCTCGGCAAGCTGGATTCCCACAAGGCCGACGCGATTGTGTGGGCGTGTGACGCGATACTGGACGACGGGCGCTGCCTGGACCAGTTCCCGGTTGACGTGTTCCAGGGCGGCGCTGGTACGTCGGTCAACATGAACGCCAACGAGGTCATCGCCAACCTGGCGCTGGAGCATCTGGGGTACGAGAAGGGGCGGTACGACGTCCTCAACCCCAACGATGATGTCAACATGTCACAGTCGACGAACGACTCGTACCCCACCGCTCTCCACCTCGCCGGCTACGTCGCGATGAAGCGTCTTGCCGAGGCCCACCTCGACCCGCTGCAGGCGTCGTTCGCCGCCAAGGGTACGGAGTTCGCCCAGGTCTTGAAGATGGGCCGTACCCAGTTGCAGGACGCGGTACCCATGACCGTCGGGCAGGAGTTCAACGCCTTCGCGGCCTCCATGACGGCCGAGCACCAGTTCCTCAAGCTGATGGCCTCAGAACTGTTGTCCGTCAACCTGGGCGCGACCGCCATCGGTACCGGCATCAACACCCCGCCGCGCTTCGCGGAAACCGTCGTGGCGCGCCTGGCCGAGGTGTCGGGCCTGCCGGTCACCCTCGCCCCCGATCTGATCGAGGCGACGAACGACTGCAACGGCTACGTCGCGGCCTCGTCGGGCCTCAAGCACCTCGCGGTCAAGCTGTCGAAGATCTGCAACGATCTCCGGCTGCTCTCCTCCGGCCCCAGGGCCGGCTTCGGCGAGATCCGTCTGCCCGAGCGGGCGCCCGGCTCGTCGATCATGCCCGCCAAGGTCAACCCCATCATCCCCGAGGTCGCGAGCCAGGTCTGCTTCAAGGTTATGGGCAACGACCAGGTGGTGACGGTGGCGGCCGAGGCGGCGCAGCTACAGCTCAACGCCATGGAGCCTGTCATCTGCCAGTGCGTCTTCGAGTCGGTGGCCCTGCTCGGGGCCGCGATGGACACCCTCCGCGTCAACTGCGTGGACGGCATTGCGGTCAACGCTGACACCTGCACGGCGTACGTCCATAACTCCATCGGCATTGTCACCTTCCTCAACCCGGTGCTCGGGCACTCCAAGTGCGACGAGATCGGCAAGGAGTGTGCCCGGACCGGCAAGTCCGTCCGTGACGTCGTGCTCGAGTGGGGCTGGCTCACGGAAGACCAACTCGACCAGTGGCTCAGTTTTGACGCCATGACCATCGGCTGAGGGGGTACGGGGCATGGATACCTTCTTACTCATTCTCCAGACCGTCATCCTGTTCGGCGCCATCTTCCTCGGCGTCCGGATCGGCGGGATCGGTATCGGCTTCTGCGCCGGGCTCGGCGCACTGCTGCTCGGGGCGACCGGGCTGCCGCTCAAGGGCATCGCGTCGGCCTCGGTCAGTTGCTCCGGCGACGCGGCCTCGACCTGTACGGCGAGCGTCGCGCAGTACATCCCGTTCGACGTGGTGGCCATCATCATGGCAGTCATCGGGGCGATCGCGGCCATGCAGGTGGCCGGCGGCCTTGACGTCCTCGTCAACTGGGCCGAAAAGGTGCTGCGCAAGCATCCCAAACACATCAGCATCTACGCGCCGATCCTGAGCTGGCTGCTGACGATCATGTGCGGTACGGGCAACGTCTCCATCGCGCTGGCCCCCGTCATCGTCGAGGTCGCGAAAGAGAACAACGTCCGGCCGTCACGGCCGCTGTCGATCTCGGTCGTCGCCTCCCAGATCGGTATCACCGCCTCGCCCATCTCGGCGGCGGTGGTGTGGCTCGCCGCCCAGTTGGAGTCGATGACGAACATGGGCTTCGGCTACACCGCGAACGTCGGTTACGTCTCCCTGCTCGCCGTGTCGATCCCGTCCTCCCTGGTCGCGGTCATCATCGTCGGGTTCGTCATCAGCGCGACCGACCACAAGCCGCTCGACCAGGATCCGGAGTACGCGCGGCGAGTGGCCGACGGCAGTTGTACATTGCGGGCCAAGGAGGCCTTCGTGGCCAAGCCCGGCGCCAAGGCGTCGGTAGCGGTCTTCATCTCCGCCGTCGTCATTATCTGCATCTACGCGATTCTGATCTCTGACAACGTCAAACTGATCAAGAACCCGGCCATCGACCGGACCTCCGGCATCATCGCCATCATGCTGGCGGCTGGCGCGATCATCGTCATGATCGGCAAGGTCAACGTGGCCGAGATCCTCTCGGTCTCGACCTTCAAGGCCGGCATGAACGCGGCCATCTGCATCATCGGCGTGGCGTGGCTGGGGACGGTGTACGTCAACGGGCACAGCAAGCAGATCCAACACCTGGCGGGGAACATCCTGAACTCGCAGCCGTGGCTGCTGGCGGTGGTCCTGTTCTTCGCCTCGGCGCTGCTCTACTCGCAGGCGTCGACGGCCAAGGCCATGATGCCGATCGCGTTCGCGGCCTCGATGTCGCCGGTCGCGATCGTCGGGTCCTTCGCGGCCGTGTCCGGCCTGTTCGTCCTCCCGACGTACCCGACCCTGTTGGCCGCGGTGCAGATGGACGACACCGGCTCGACCCGCATTGGGAAGTACGTGTTCAATCACCCGTTCTTCATCCCGGGGGTGGCGACCATCGCAGTGGCGGTGGCCTGCGCCTTCGGTCTGGGAGCGCTGATCCTCTGAAACGTCGGGGGGTGAAATCTCCGTGTGACCCCCCGAAACCCTAGGCGGCGGCAGAGACCCTCTTGCGGGCGGGTCTCTGCCGTCGACTACGCTGGCCACGGTGACGGTGCTTTGAGGTTTGGTACGGGTTAGCACCCGTTTCGGGGTCGGAACCGGGAGGTAACCCCTGCCAAACCTCTTGGCCGACGGGTCGGTAGACTAACGGCGTGGACGTTTTGGAACCGGAGGTACGCCGTCTCATCGGGTCAGCGCGGCGGCTGGTGGTGAAGGTGGGCTCGTCGTCGCTGGCGTCGGCGCGGTCGGGGCTGGCGCTGGACCGCCTGCGGATGCTGGCCGATGCGCTGGCCGAACGGCAGAAGGCCGGCTCGGAAATTATTCTTGTCTCGTCTGGCGCGATCGCGGCCGGCCTGGAACCGCTCGGGCTCACCCACCGGCCGGCGGATGTCGCCCAGCAGCAGGCGGCGGCGGCCGTCGGGCAGGGCCTGCTCGTCGCCGCGTACACCGCCGCCTTCGGCGACCATGGCCTGCGCGTCGCCCAGGTCTTGCTCACCCGGAAGGACCTCGCGCGGAAGGCGAGCTATACCAACGCGCTGCGGACCTTCGGCGCCCTGACCCGTCTCGGCGTGGTGGCGGTCGTCAACGAGAACGACACCGTGGCGACCCGGGAAATCCGGTTCGGCGACAACGACCACCTGGCCGCGCTGGTGGCGGAGTTGGTCCGGGCGGGCGCGCTCGTCTTGCTCTCCGATGTCGACGGGTTGTACACGGCCGACCCGCGCGTACCCACGGCGGAGCGGATCGGGTTCGTCCCCAGCGTGGCCGACCTGGCGGTGGACACCCTGCGACCCGGTTCGTCTGGCGTCGGCTCCGGCGGGATGACGACCAAGGTCGAGGCCGCGCGGCTGGCGACGGGGGCGGGCATCCCGGTTGCGTTGGCCCGCTGGGACCAGGCCCGGGCGGTGCTCGCCGGGGAACCGGTGGGGACGGTGTTCGCGGCGGCCGGGAAACGGTTGTCGCGACGGCACGGCTGGGTGGCGCACGCGAGCGAGGCCCAGGGACGGTTGTACGTGGATGCCGGTGCGGCAAAGGCCCTTCTCACCACCCCGGCCTCGCTGTTGGCCGCCGGGATCCGGCGGGTGGGTGGTACGTTCGAGGCGGGCGACGCGGTCGATGTCGTGGGTCCCGACGGTGAGACCATCGCCCGGGGTCTCGTGGCCTACGATGCGGCCGACCTCCCGGCCATGCTGGGCCGGGTGACCCCCGATCTGGTGGCGACCTTGGGCAAGCGTTACGCCAAACCCGTCATCCACCGCGACGACCTCGTCCTCACCTCTGTCAGCTGACCAGGGGGACAGGGCTCCTGGCTCCCCCTTTGACAAGGGGGAACACCAAGACGGTGGTCCCCCTTGTCCCGCTGGCGCTCCGCGGCTGGGTGCGTGAGCCAGAGGGACCACCGTCCAAGTGGCTTCCCCTTTGACAAGGGAATACTCTGAAAAATGTTCCCAGGTCCCCGTGGCCAGGCACGTGGGGTAGTGTGGCACCATGACAACGGACTTCCTCACCCAGGCCGCCGGCGCCCGCGCGGCGGCCGTCGCGCTGGCCACCGCCACCCGGGCCACCAAGGATGCGGCTCTCGAAGCGATGGCGGACGCCCTTCTCGCCGCCGAACCGGCCGTACTCGCCGCCAACGCGGCCGACGTCGGGCGCGCCCGCGCGGCGGGGACCGAACCGGCGCTCATCGACCGGCTCGCCCTCGACCCCGCCCGCGTGGCCGGCATGGCCGCCGGGTTGCGCGACCTTCGCCGGCTGGCCGATCCGGTGGGTGAGGTCGTCCGGGGCTGGCAACTGGCGAACGGGGTACACGTCGACCAGGTCCGCGTACCGTTAGGCGTTGTCGGCATCATTTACGAGGCGCGGCCCAACGTGACCGCCGACGCGGCCGGCATCTGCCTGAAGGCCGGCAATGCGGCGCTGTTGCGCGGGTCATCGAGCGCGATTGAGTCCAACCGGGCCATCGTCCAGGCGTTGCGGACCGGGCTGGAAGCCGCCGGGCTGGACCCCCGGACCATCAACCTCGTCGAGGGTGGCCACGCGGTCACGGACGAGATGATGACCGCCCGCGGCCTGGTGGACGTCCTGGTCCCGCGTGGCGGCGCGGCGCTGATCAACGCGGTGGTCCGGGGTTCGCAGGTACCGGTGATCGAGACCGGGACGGGCAACTGCCACCTCTTCGTCGATTCGGGCGCCGACGAGGACATGGCCCGAGAGATTATCCTCAACGCCAAGACCCAGCGACCCTCGGTCTGCAACGCGTTGGAGACCCTGCTCGTCCACGCCGACATCGCGGAACGCTTCCTGCCTCAGGTGGTGGACTCCCTGGTCAACCACGGTGTGAGCGTCCACGGTGATGCCCGCGCGCAGGCGCTGGACGCGCGTGTCTCCGCCGTACCGGGTGACAACTGGGATTCCGAGTTCCTGGCCCTCGAACTGCGGGTGGCGGTCGTCGGCGGGCTGGACGAGGCGATTGCTTTCATCCGCCACCACACCTCCGGCCACTCGGAAACGATCATTACCAACGACGCCGCCCACCAGCGCCGCTTCACCGCCGAGGTCGACGCGGCCTGCGTCCTGGTCAACGTCTCCAGCCGCTTCGTCGACGGCGGCGAGTTCGGCTTCGGCGCCGAGATCGGCATTTCCACCCAGAAGCTCCACGCCCGCGGCCCGATGGCTCTGCCGGAGATGACCTCGACCAAGTACGTCATCATCGGCGACGGCCAGACCCGGCGGTAGGTTTGGTAGGGGTTACCACCTCTCCCAGGCCCGAAATGGCGAGGTAACCCGTACCAAACCTCAATGCGCCTCCGCCGGAGGTACGACCAACCTTTAGTTGTCCACAGATTTGGCCGGTTTATGCACAAATTTCGGGCAGGCCCTTCCATTCGGGCTCGCGGAGCGGACAGATTAGTGCTATGGAGATGACTGACGGCTTTCAGGTGACCTGGCGCAACTACGAACGGCTGGGGTACGACCGGCTGACGCGCGGAGTGTACGGGCACATGCCAAGAATGGCGGGGCTCGACCCGTATCAGATGCGGCGGATGCAGTTTCTTACGCGGGTGTCCGCCGTGATGGAGGTCTACTCGTACCGCGATGTTGTCTTGTACGGGCCGACCGCGCTGCAGGTGCTCCGGGTCGAGCTGCCTTCCGGGCTCGAAGACTGGGAGAGGTGCCACCTGCTGGTCCGGCGCGAGACATACCGTCCCGAGCGCCGGGGTGTGGTCACTCACAGTACGACCCGCGACTGGAGCCGGTGGCCCAAGTCGCGCGGTTGGCCGCTGTTGCACCCGGTCGATCACTGGTTGCAGCTTCGCGGATCCGATGATGAGCTCATCCAGGCGGGCGACGCGCTGTTACGACGACACAACCCTTTGCTTACCGTGGACGAGTTCCGGGCACGGGTCGACGAACTGGCCGGCACACCCGGATCACGGGCCGCGCGGCGCGTGCTGAAGTGGATCGTGCCGGGTACCGACTCGTTGTACGAAACGCGAACCCGCCTTGTTCTTGTCCGGGCGGGCCTGCCCGAACCTGTCGTGAATCACCTTGTCATCTGCCCGTCGGGCAAGACCTACTACCTTGACATGGCGTACGTGGACGAACACATCGCGATCGAGTACGACGGGGCCGGGCACGTCGAGAGCCGGGAACACATGGAGTACGATGCCCTCCGGCGCCGGCACCTGCAAGACGAGGGCTGGCTAGTCATCACGGTGACCGCCCAGCAGTTGCGGTCACCAGCCGACCTCGTACGCTCAGTCGAAACGGCGCTTTCCGACCGTCGCCGCTAGGTTTGGTGCGGGTTACCACCTCTCTCAGGCGTGAAATGGCGAGGTAACCCATGCCAAACCTCAACGTGGAGTCCTTCATCGGTCACCGTACCCGCCTTCCGTGGCAGAATTGTCCTGATGAGTAGTGGATCTAAGGTTTTTCGCCCGCCGCGGGGCTGGTACACCGACCCGGCGGACCCCCAGCGTGAGCGTTACTGGGATGGTGTGCGGTGGACCCAGGTGGTACGCCTGGCCGGGGCGGTCGAACTCAATCCCCGGGTGGCGGCGAAGCTGGGTGTGCGAGATGACCGTACCAAGGATCCGGCCCTCGACCAGCCCCTGGCCGGCTGGTGGCGGCGTTTCGGCTCTGGCATCGTCGACATGATCCTGGCGTGGGTATTGACGATTGGTCTCCTGTTCGTCGCGGCGCCCGGCTTCCTGACGAACCTCGGGCGGCAGTTCCTCGCGTACGCGGCCGACGTGCAAACCGCCGCCCTGTCGGCGACCATCATCATGCCGAACCAGGCCCTGATCAACGACGTGTCGACATTATCCCTGGTCGCGGGGGGTGTGATGTTGGCGTACACCGTCATCTTCCTCGGCGCCTGGGGGGCGACGCTCGGCCAGAAGCTTACGGGGATCCGGGTCATCAAGGCCCCCGTACCCGTCGCCCTGCTCCCGGCCGTCGCCGCCCGTGAGTTCACCGCCGAAAAGCCGGGCTGGTTGCGGGCGGTCTCGAAGGGGCTGAGCTGGACGCTGTTCGCCACGGGCGGCGGGATCTTCGTGCTCGTCCAGTTGCTCAACGCCCTCCTGCCCCTCTGGCACCGGCGCAAGCAATCTGTGACGGATTTGTTCGCCAGTACGCTGGTGATCCGGGCCGATGGACACCCTGGCGAACCGCCCTCGGGCGACTAGACTAGAAATCTACAAAGTAGTACCACCCACCTTGCCCGACTGAAAGGGACGTGCCCCGATGCCTGATGTTGACCCCCGCCTCGCCCGCCTTGCGCAGGCGCACGGCATTTCGACCGAGTTCTGGGATTGGAAGGGCCAGCACAAAGACGCCGCGCCGGAGACTATTTTGGCTTGTCTGAGGGCACTGGGTGTCGCCACCGACGGGTCGGACTGGATCGACAAGGCGTACGTGGAGCTGGACGAGCGGCCTTGGCGCTACCCACTGCCGCCGTGCGTCGTGGCCGAGCGCAACCAGGAACGGTACGTGGCTGTTCACGTCCCCGCGGGCCGTCCCGCCAATGTCTGGGCGCGCCTCGAGGACGGGTCGACGTTCTTCCTCGAGCAGGTCGACAACGAGGAACCGGATCGCTGGCTGGACGACCACTGGGTCGGCCGCGCGACGTTCCGCCTACCCACGACGGTCGCGACCGGATATCACACGTTGTTCCTGGAGAGCGACGAGCGCTACTGGGAGACTGATTTCATTCTGACCCCGGAGACGGTCGGCCTGCCGGGGCTCGGGCAGCGCTCGGTGTGGGGGATCATGGCGCAGCTCTACTCCATCGCGGGCGAGACCTCGTGGGGCATCGGCGATTTCACCGACCTCGCCGATCTCGCCGTCTGGGCGAAGACCCAGTTGCACGCGGATTTCGTCCTCACGAACCCCGTGCACGCGGCCGAGGTGGCGCCGCCGATGACACCCTCCCCGTACTTCCCGGCGACTAGGCGCTACGTCAACCCGTTGTACATCCGGCCCGAGGCGATCGAGGAGTACGCGATCGCCCCCGAGCCCGTCCGGACCGTCGTCGAGACCTGTCGCGCCCGGGCCCGCGCGAGTGCGGGGGAGAGCGCACAGATCCCGCGCGACGCGGTCTGGGCCCAGAAGAAGGAGGCGCTCCTGGCCCTCTTCGCCGTGGGGCGGCGGCCGAGCCGGCAGATGGAGTTCGACGAGTACGCCGCCCAGCACGGCGAGGATCTGGAGCGGTTCGCCACGTGGTGCGTCCTCACCGAGCAGTACGGGGCGTTTTGGCGCAAGTGGCCCCGTCCGTACCACAACCCCGGTTCGCGGGAAGTCGAAGCCTTCGCGCGGACCAATCGCCAGCGTATCTCCTTCTACATGTGGCTGCAGTGGGTCGCCGACGAGCAGGCCCGCGGGGCCCAGACCGGCGCGCTGGACGTGGGGATGCGCGTCGGGGTCATGTCCGACCTGGCCGTCGGCGTCAACCGGGACGGCGAGGAAACCTGGGGCATGCAGGACGTGTTCGCGCGCGGGGTGACCGTCGGCGCGCCCCCGGACGCCTACAACCAGGCGGGCCAGGACTGGCTGCAGCCGCCCTGGCGGCCCGACCGGCTCGAGGAGACCGCGTACGCCCCGCTGCGGGCCATGATCGCCGCCCTGCTGCGTCATTCGGGGGCCGTCCGTGTCGACCACATCATGGGACTGTTCCGGCTCTGGTGGATCCCGGAGGGCAAGAGCGCCGCCGACGGCGCGTACATCCGCTACGACCACGAGGCCATGGTGGGCATCCTGGCCCTGGAGGCCGAGCGGGCGCGGACGGCGATCATCGGCGAGGATCTGGGGACGGTCGAGCCGTGGGTACGGGAGTACCTGGCGGCGCGGGGCATCCTCGGAACGTCGGTCGCCTGGTTCGAGATGGATCAGGAGGGCCGGCCGCTTAACCCGGAGCAGTGGCGGGCGCTCTGCCTCGGGTCGGTGACGACCCACGACCTGCCCCCCACGCTGGGGTACCTCGCCCACGACCACATCGCGCTGCGCTACCGTCTCGGCCTGCTCACGGAGTCGCTCGAGGACGAGATCAAGCGCGACGCGGCCGATCAGGACGCCATCTTGAAGATGCTGGTGGGCCGCGGGCTGATCAGCAGCCAGACCGCCGATCCGCACGAGGTGCTGAAGGCGCTGCACCGCTTCCTCTACCAGACCCCGGCGCGGCTGAAGTGCGTCGCCCTCACCGACATGGTGGGGGAGCGGCGCACACAGAACCAGCCCGGGACCATCGACGAGTACCCCAACTGGCGCGTCCCCCTCGCCGACGAGGCCGGGGAGCGGCTCACCCTGGAGAAGATCTACTCCTTGACAAGCCCTTATGAGATCGCCGACATTATGAATGGTAGGGTGTGATGTGGGTGTAGGTGTTGTGCACCCAGGAAAGGATCACTCGTGTCCGATGAAAATGTCCCAGCTACGGTTGACGCGGAAGCTCGTCACTCGCTCGCACCGGTGACGCGCCGGCGTCCTACGGTGGTCGGCATCGTGGTGTCTGTTCTGGTGGTGGCCGCGGCGGCCATCGGTCTCGGCGTTGTGCTCAAGGCGGCCGTCCTCCCCCCCATGATGGCCGTACTCGTCGTGGCCGCGGATGTTGTGCTGAGCCTCGGCGTCGTCGCCCTCCTGCTCCTGTCGGGCCCGCGGCATCACTCCGTCCGCTTCTGGGTCGCGGTCGTTCTGGCGGTCCTGCTGGTGGTGGGGAACGGGGTCATGGCGAAGGTGGGTACGGACTACCTGACGACGGTCGACAAGATCCAGCCGCCCAGTACCCAGACCGAGGCCTACGACATCGTCGTACTCAACACGGGCGCGGAAGCCGTGGACCAGTTGGCAAGTACGAAGATGGGCGAGGCCGACGCCGACGAGTTGGCGGACGCGGTCCACGAGGGAGTCGCCGGCATCGTCGACGTGACGTACGAGACGTACCCCATGTGGCAAGACCTGATTACCGCGCTCGAGAACAAGGACGTGACCAGCATCGTCATCCGCGACGCGTACATGCAGGTGCTGCAGGACGCGGAGCCGGACCGGTTTGATTCGTTGCGGGTCCTCAAGACTTTCGAGGTGGACCAATCCCGGGCGGTCTGGCCGAAGGGAGAGACGCCGACCCCAACGCCCACCGCGACGCCGACGCCGGTCGCACCATCGAACGCTTACATCGTCTATATCTCCGGTATCGACCAGTATGGGTCCATCGGCGGCAAGGGCCGCAGCGATGTCAACATCTTGATGGTCATCAACCCGACGACGGGCAAGGTCCTGCTGGTCAACACCCCGCGCGACTATTACGTGAAGCTTCACGGCAAGACCGGACTGCCCGACAAGCTCACCCACGCGGGGGCGTACGGCATCGATGTGTCGGTCGGGACGTTGCAGGACCTGTACGACATCACGATCGACTACTATCTGCGCATCAACTTTGATTCGCTGATGACGATCATCGACGCCGTGGGCGGGGTGGACGTGGATTCGGCCTACGATTTCACCTCGCGGGGATACACGTTCCACGTGGGGATGAACCACATGGACGGCGCGACGGCGCTGGCCTTCTCGCGGGCGCGGTACAACTTCGCGGACGGCGACCGGACGCGTGGCAAGAACCAGGAACAGGTCATCACGTCGCTCATCAAGAAGCTGTCCTCGCCGGCCGTCCTGGGTGGCTACAACCGCATCGTCTCCGGCGTCCAGAACTCGATCCAGACCTCGATGCCGCCGGATGTCATCTCGGCACAGGTCCGGCAGCAGCTCTCCTCCAACCAGTCCTGGACGGTCGATTCGATCAGCGTCGACGGCGCCGGCAAGCTGGATTACACCTGGAGCTACCCGGGCCAACGGCTCTACGTCATGGTACCCGACCAGGCCACCGTGGACGCCGCCAAAGCCGCCATCCAGGCCACCCTGGCAGGTCAGTAGGTGGGAGGTTGAGACTCCCAAGACCTTGAAGTGGTACAACCCGAGTGAGCGATCCTGTAGTGTTATCGGTATCAGAACCGTCGTCTGAATAGTTTCCGTATGGAGTGCGTGCTGGTGTCAGCTAGGGCGACGGCTCGCTCTGTCCGAACCACCGGGTGGTTCCCTGGGCAGGTAGTGGTGGCGAGGAGGTTGTTGTCATGATAATGGCAACGGTACGCGTGGATCAGGCGACGAAGAGTTGCCATGAGCCGCCCCGTGATCCTGCCAGCGATCCGTTCTACAGCGAGCCTAATCAAGTAGCATTGCGGAAGTCCATCGCCCAGGCGGAGCGCGGCGAAGTGGTTGTCAAGACGTTGGAGGAACTCGAGGCAATGGCCCGATGACCTCGGTCGGGCGTCAGCTGGCCTCCCGCGAGGCTGCCACGGGCAGATCATGTTGCCGGTCACTCCACTCCTCAAGGTACCGGTCGACGATGTACTCAGCGCTCTCGGCCCACATCAGTGACATGGGTTTTTGAAGCGCCTGGTACGTACGGGAACTCACGAAGTCCTCGTACGCGTCGTCGAAGCCAAGGCATTGTTCCCGGGCGATGATGTTTACGACGTGCTCGATTTTCAGTGTGACATCAAGAGTGACATCTTGGTCTTTGTACATGAATCGTTCGTCAGACACGGACCCCTCAGCGTTGCTACCAGGATACGAGTCGGCAAGTTGCACTCCTGAGCGGGTGAGGACGTCCTCAGCAAAGTCAACGCTTTCGTCAAGGCTTTGGGTGTGGAGCACCGGATAGCTGTCGCGTATAAGGCGGAGTAGGCCGACGCTAGCGAAGGTCAGAATTGTGTCCCGGGCCGGGACGCGACGACGGCGGGAGTAGCCTTCCACCGCGGCGACCACCAGAAGGTTTTCGTCGCGTGCCCTCTCGGCCACGTTCGCTTGAGTCAAGCCGAGGGCAGTCCGACGTTCAGCCAACCGACCAGCGTCGATGTACGCCTGATTACGCCCGTGAGCGCGGGCCAGATCGTCGGCACCAACCTCCGCCACCACTCGCGGCCGCAACGCCGGCCATGTCTTGACAGTCATGATGTCCGTTCATACAGCTTCTCGTCGCTCATGCCGCCCATGCTACTCTGCCGGAGACGAGTAACCGTCGCTCGCCGATTTGCAGGACTATGTTCGCCGATTTGCAGTTCAAGAGTCACCGGTTACGGGCGCGGATCTGATCCGATTATCTATTGCCTAACGTGTTACAGTCGTCACGTATGGATAGTGGTGAGGAGGTTGTTGTCATGACAATGACGACGGTCACAGTACGCCTGGATCGGGCGGCCAAGGACGCGGTCGCGGGCATTTGCGAGGAACTCGGCCTAGACGTGTCAACGGCGGTATGCATGTTTTTCAAAAAAACAGTGAATCGTCGCAAGTTGCCCCTTTTGCGGCGTGAAGTGGCAGGGCAGGCTTGCCATGCTGACGTTTCCTGATTTAGACTGTTTCCCATGACGAGAAACGGTCGATTTCCAGAAACGGAGGCGCTCATACTTGCCTCGGTGCAGGCGGTGCTTCCGGATGGCTGGCAAGCTCGGATCTCAGGGGATGAGACCGACATCACGCTTGAGATCATCTCCGGAACGGGCCTCACGGCCATGTTCGCAGTCTTGGCTACAGGTGTCACCCCGGCGCAGATCGCCCGTGTGACCAAAGTGGCTGAGATCCGCAGTGCTCCTGATCGTGGCCGGGCCGGATTACTGGTCTGGTCGAAGTACCTATCTGCGCCGGCCCGTGAGCAACTTGCCCGCGCCGGTATCAGTTACGCTGACGCAACCGGCTGGGCGCGGATTGTCGCGGACGACCCGATGTTGGCCATCACCGCGCAAGGGGCCGCCAAGGCCCCCAAGCCTGACCGTGGTTCTACGACGATCAGCCGTTTGGATGGCCGTGCCGCTGGGCGAATTGTCCGTTCCCTGTTCGATGGCAGCCTACCCGTCGGTGTGCGTGGCCTAGCCGCCCAGGCTCACGTCTCGCCTGGCACTGTGTCGAAGACCCTGCCCACTTTGGCGGCGGACAGCACGATTGATCGTGATGAGGCTGGGCGAGTCAGATCCGTTGATCGCCGTCAACTCCTCGACCGTTGGACTACTGATTACCATGTACTAGATTCCAACGGTACCCCAGGTTGGTTTGTGGCGCCCCGGGGCCTCGACAACACCCTCGCCGTACTCACGCGAGCGCCTCGTGCGGTCGTCAGCGGCACCAGAGCAGCACAAGCATGGCTCCCACAAGGGATCGCACCCCTCATCCCCACCACACAATTGCTCGTCTACACCGACGATCCGAGCGTTCTGGCCCGGCTTCTCGGCGTGGCTGCAGTGGAACCATCCGCCGCGAATGTGGTCATTCTTGCCCCTCAGGACCTGACCATTCTGGACAATCCTGAGTCCCGTGACGGCATTCCAGTCGCGCCACTGCCACTGGTGCTGGCCGATCTGCTGACGTTGCCCGGACGATACCCTCAGCAAGCCGAAGCGCTCATGGACGCCCTCGCCAAAACCGATCCGCAATGGAGACCCTAATGCCCACCCCTGAACACGTCGCGGCCCGCCAGGTTCTCCTCGATGCACTGGACGCGCTGTACGCCCATCTCGACAACCTTATCCTCGTCGGCGCGCAAGCCGTCTATCTCCATACGGGCGCGGGGACCCTGGTTGTACCACCCATGACCACCGACGGCGACCTCGCCCTCGACACCCGCCACCTGGCGGACAGCCCGGAGATCGCTCGCACACTCATTGACGCTGGCTTCACCCCCGGCTCCAACCCCGGTCACTGGCTCGGCACCCATGACATCGCCATCGACATCATGATCGCCCCTTTTCAGTCTGGCGCCACCAGCAGAACCGCCCGTAGCGCCCGTATTCCTCCCCACGCAAAAAGCGTCGGCAGGATCGCTCCTGGCCTCGAACCCGCCCTGATCGACCATGCGATCCACCGCATCGCGTCGTTCGCGGACAACGACCCCCGCGTCTTTGATCTCAAAGTGGCGAACCCAGCGGCACTCGTGGTTGCCAAGATCATCAAAATCGCCGAACGCGACCAAAACGGCCGACATCAGCCAGGCCGACTCAAGGCCAAGGACGCCCTTGACACTTTCCGCATGTTCCAGACCATCGAAACCGAGCCGCTAGCCGAGGGGTTCCGTAGTCACCGGACCGAACCAGAGTCCGCCCGCGTGTCAACGAAAGCACTCGCTTACTAATCCGAGCGTAAGTAAGTAGACTTTTTGGTGGTTGTGTGGGATAATTGTGTATGCGTGAGAATGATGGCCGCAGGCTGGACCACCAGACGTTGGAGACGTTGCGGTTACGGGCGGTGGACCAGGTGCGGGCGGGGGTGCATCCGGTGGAGGTGGCCCGGGCGATCGGGATGAACCGGTCGACGGTGTACGCCTGGGTGGCGAAGGAGTCGAGGAGCGGGCGGGAGTCGTTGAAGGCGAAGCCGGTGCCGGGGCGCAAGCCGAAGCTGGACCAGGCCCAGACCAGGCGGGTGTACGAGGTCGTGGTGGGGTCGAACCCGGACCAGGCGGGATTTGATTTCGGGTTGTGGACCAGGGATCTGGTGCGGGAAGTGATCCGGCGGGAGTTCCGGATCCGGTTGTCAGTGTCGGCGGTGGGCCGGTTGTTGCGCCGGATCGGGTTGTCGCCGCAGCGTCCCCTCTACCGGGCGTACCAGGCAGACCCGGAGAAAGCCGAGGCGTGGCGCGCCGAGGAGTATCCGGGGATCGTGGCCCAGGCGAAGAAGACGGGTGCGGTGATTTTCTTCGCCGACGAAGCCTCCGTACGGTCCGACCATCACGCGGGGACGACGTGGGGCGCGGTCGGGCGTACTCCGGTGATCCGGGAAGCCACCGGTGCCCGGTTCAGTGTGAACATGGTCTCCGCCGTGTCCCCGCGTGGTGAGCTCCGGTTCCAGATCGTCCAGGGCACGATGACCGCGCCGAAGTTCATCACGTTCTGCCAGCGCCTGGTCGCCGGCACGGCCCGTCCGGTCATCCTCATCGTGGACGGCCACCCCGTCCACCGGTCGAAAGCCGTCCGCGAGTACGCCGAGTCAACGAACGGCCGTCTCACCTTGAAGTTCCTGCCCTCGTACTCGCCCCAGCTCAACCCCGACGAATGGGTATGTAAGAACGACAAAAACGACCGGGTCGGACGCCGTATCATCACCGGCCCCGACCAGTTCAAAGCCCTCTGCGTCAGCGCGCTCCGCCGCCTCCAGAAACTCCCCGCCCTCGTCCGCGGTTTCTTCCACGACCCCAACCTCGCCTACATCACCCGAGCCGAACAAACAGCCACCACATAACCCCACTGTCTACTAACCAACGCTCCCCTTAGTATCTCGCGAAGGAAGCCACCAGGCCGGACGGTCTTGTGCCGCGACTCGCTGCCGAAGCGGCCTTCGGCGACCCCACCATCGCACCGGCGTTCGCTTTCCTCGTCCAACAACTCATCGACGCGATGAGCAACACGTAGGCTCCAGCGTCAACCCAGCACAATCTGTCACCGGGTTTCCCACAAGGCTAACACGGGCAGGCCGCGGAGCCGGTCGCCCCAGGGTACCTCGACCTCGCCGGTGTAGAGGACAACACCCTCTACGAACGCGCGGCCGAGTTTCTCGCGCAGGTAGCCCAAACCAGTGAAGTCAGCCCGGCTGAGGCTGATGGAGGCTTTCACTTCGAGGCCGATAACGCGCCCGTTGGATATTTCGCTTGGGGAGGGCTGATGTTGTTCCGCTTGGGGTGAGCCAGTGTGCCGGTGTCGGGTGGGCTGGTGTTCCGTGATCGGGTGGGCCGGTGTTCCGGTGGGGTGAGCCGTGGTGGACTTTGCGTTGTTCCGTGCTAACAGGGGCACGGGTTCGACGGAAGGAAACTGTCATGGTTGATTATGGGAGGATTGTCCGGCTTGCTGGTGAGGGGGTGAGCCAGCGTGGGATCGCGGACGTGCTGGGGTGTTCGCGGAACACGGTCGCGGGAGTGTTTGCCGCGGTGCGGGCGGCAGGGATTGGTTGGGAGGAGGCGGCGGGTCTTGGTGTGGACGGGGTCCGCCGCCTGGTGCTCGGCGAGCCGGCCGGGTCTGGCCACCAGCCGGGCCGGGTGGTCCCTGATTTCGAGCGGGTGCACCGGGAACTGGGCCGGCCGAACGTGACTCTGTTGTTGTTGTGGAACGAGTATGCTGACCAGTGCCGGGCTTCGGGCGGGGCGCCGTACCAATACTCGTTCTTCAACGAGCAGTATCGCAGGTGGGTGAAGTCGACGGGTGCGGTGTTACGGATGGTGCGGACTCCTGGGGAATCGGTCGAGGTGGACTGGGCGGGTGACCCGATGGGGTTCATTGACCCGTTGACGGGTGTGGTGTGCCGGGCGTGGTTGTTCGTGGCCGCGTGGTCGTACTCGGCGTACTCGTATGTCGAGGGGTTCCCGGACATGGGGTTGGGGTCGTGGGTCGAGGGTCATGTTCACGCGTTCGAAGCGTTCGGTGGTGCCGCCCGGTTGTTGATACCGGACAATCTGCGCACGGGTGTGGCCCGGTCTGACCGGTATGAGCCGGCGTTGAACCCGGCGTATGCCCGGCTGGCCGAGCATTACGGCACCGTGGTCGTGCCTGCGAGGGTGAAACGGCCCAGGGACAAGCCCGTCGTGGAGGGCAGCGTCAGGTTTGTGGCTAACCAGGTCGCGGCCACGTTGCGGGACCGGCAGTTCATCGGTCTGCCCGAGTTGAACGAGGCTGTCGCAGCCGAAGTGGGACGGATCAACGCGAAACCGTTCCAGAAGCGGGAGGATTCCCGTCTGGTCGTGTTCCGCCGTGACGAGGCGCCGCTCAGGGTGGTGTTACCGCCGTTCCGGTTCGAGTTGGCTGACCTGCGCACGGCGAAAGTCCAGGTCAACTATCATGTCCAGGTCGAGAAGAACTTCTACTCGGTCCCGTCCCGGCTGATCGGGCACAGTCTCGACATCCGGGTCACGTCGCACCTGGTCGAAGTGTTCGACGGGGCCGAACGGGTCGCAACCCATGCCCGGTTGACAGGGGTGCAGAACCGGTACTCCACGGTGGCTGAACACATGCCGGAAGGCCACCGCCACCAGTTGACCGACTGGACTCCGCAACGGTTCGAGCAGTGGGCGGCCACGATCGGGACGGGATGCGTGGAAGCCATCCAGGCGATCCTGGCGTCCCGGAAGATCGTCGAGCAGTCCTACCGGTCGTGTCTGGGCGTGATGTCGCTCGCCCGGAAGACCGGCGGTGCCACCCGGCTCGAGCAGTCATGCTGCCGGGCGTTGGAGACCACGACGGCCCCGTCCTATACGCTCATCCGCAGAATCTGGGCTGACT
>JAIRVA010000171.1 GCA_031254155.1 Propionibacteriaceae bacterium | reverse complement strand
GAAATTGGCTGATGACAAGGAAAGACGCGTCGTACGCCAGCTGGAGCGCTGGGGCTGGCCCGTCATCCCGGTGAGCTTCCTGACCGTCGGTTTCCAAACTGCTGTTCAACTGACGGCGGGTCTGCTCGGCTGGCGCTGGCCTCGGTACACGCTGGCGGCCGTCCCCGGTTGGATCGCCTGGGGTTGTGTGTACGCCGCCGGCGGGCTGGCCGCCGTCGCCGGCCTCGTGACGCTGGCCCGGCAGGCGTGGTGGCTGCCCGTCGTGGCACTGCTGGTCGTGGCGGGCCTTGTCACCGTACTCATTCTCCGTCGCCGGGCGAAACCCGCCCCCGCCTCTCCCGCCTCTCAGCCCGATTACACCGAGGCCAGCTAAGGACACGGTCGTTAATAACTGTCGCGTGTCGCTTCCGGGATCGGGCGCCTGATCGCGTTGTCAGCCACTCCGGCGTAGCTCCACTACGCCTCCGGGCACTCCGCCTTACCAGGCATCCCGCCCCGAAACCGCCACCTGCACCATTTATTAACGACCGTGTCCTAAGAGTGGGCGCTTGGGGGTGGTAGACGACTCACGAACGCACACTCTTCCGAACGGAGCGGGCGGTCTCGACCTCGACGCGGTGGCGGGTGATCTCGGCGATGAGGTCGTAGGGGATGGGTTTGTTCCACGGGAACCGGATCGTACCCTTGTCCCAACTGTAGTCTCTGAGCTTGTCAGCGAAGAAAGCCGGTGCCTCGCCGCCGGGATAGATCCCGAGGTGACCCGCGCAAGCCGCAAAATGGATGAGGTTACGGCCCTGCCGAAACGTCGGCATCTGATAGCTGATCCGTTCCTCCGCCTCCGGGGCGACCGCCCGGATCACGGCCCGGACCCGCTCAAGCACGTCCCGTACTTCCGGCGAGAACTGGGCGATGTACTCATCAATGGTCTCCATGGGCTCAGTTTAACTCGCGTCCGCCTGGACACCCGCGACCGGTCCGGGCCCCCGGAACGACCCCGTTTCACGCCCCGCGGGTGAAAACGTCGACCGCGACGGACACGGTGACCAGGCGCCGGCCCGCCGCAGCCGCCCGGTCCGCGATGTTGGCGGGCGAGAGGTGGTAGGCACTCGGTCCCATCCCGATGACCTCGGCGATCGCGGTCGGGTCGAGAGCCGTCTGGTACGTCACGAAACGTGTTTCAAAACGACCGAACCCCGCGAACTGGCTCTCCAACCGGGTCCCTTTGTCGGGCTCGATACCGAGCAGGGGTACGACCGCCCGCAGTTCGGCCAAGTGATCTGGCTGCGGGGTGGCCACGACACATATGCCGTCTGACTTGAGGATACGCGCGATCTCGGCCGGGTTGCGCGGGGCGAAGACCACAAGGGCGACGTCGACGTTGGCGGTCGGCAGGGGGATCGCCCGCCACAGGTCGGCGGTCGCCACGGTCAACCGGGGGTGGGCTCGTACCGCCACCTTGGCCGCGGGGGCCGAGGCGTCGAGCAGAACACCCTCGAATTCCGGGACGTGGTTGAGTACGTACGCCGAGTAGTACCCCGTCCCGCCCCCGAGGTCGGCCAGAAGGGGGCCGGTCGCGACACGGGCGGGACGACCGGCCGGTGTCTCATCCCGGAGTTCGGCGGGTGGCGGCAGGACATGGTCCCCTATCACCTCGGCCACCTCTCGCGCGATGGGTTCGTACACCCCGCTGGCGAGGAAAGACGTTCGCGCCCGGACCATCGCCGCCGTGTCACCCCGTACGCCCGCGCCGGTCACCAGCGAGACGTACCCCTGCCGCGCGATGTCGAAACAATGTCCATGTTCACACCGCGCACTCCGCGCGGACCCGGCCTCACCCGCCCCCAGTCCCCGCCCGCACAACGGGCAACACAACACATCAAGGCGCGGTACGGCGGACACGCTGTCACCCTACACGAGGAACCTGCACGCCAGCTACGGCCGACGACACCCTCGTCCGGTTTCCACCGGCCCATGTTAATCTGAAGTCATGACAGACGTCATTTTCGCTGCTGACCCCGACACCCTGCGGGGTGCCGTCGATGAGGATACCTCCACGAACGCCGACGGCCGGGAGTTTCTGACCAAGGACGCGTCCCCTGCCGAACCTGACAAGCGGTGGCGCGAGGCGACCGACCGCCTCCTTGCCCTTGCCAGAAGCTCCCACGCCAGTTCCGGTCCCGAAGGACACAATTGGACCCGGGACGAACTTCATGAGCGCTGGCGTGTTCTTTGACACCAATATATTGGTCTACGTTTTCGACGACAGGAATCCGAGCAAGCAGGCGGCGGCGCGCGAGTTGGTGAAGACGCATTCATTGGTTGTCAGTACGCAGGTCTTGGGTGAGTTCTACGTGACGACAACTCGGAAGTTGAGTGTACCCCTACCAGCCACCGCGGCGGCCGAGGCCGTGAACTACCTACTCGCGCAGACCGTTGTCCCGCTTACCGGGCCGCTGGTCGCCCAGGCCATCAGTACCTCCCAGCGCTACCAACTGTCCTACTGGGACGCGCTCATCATCGAAGCCGCCGCGACGGCCGGTTGTACCACCTTACTGACCGAAGATCTCACCGACGGCCAGGTCATCCGCGGGGTCCGCGTCGAGAACCCCTTCAAGGCCGCTTGACCCCCCGCTCGTACCCCTGTTTCGCGCCCTGCCCCGCGCCCGGTTCGGTGCGACAACGGCCCCTCAGTGGGAGTAGAGTTGGGTTGCACATTCGAACGGTACCGGGCACAGCTCCGCCGGTACCAACCGGGGTTCGGACCGAACCACGAAGCAAGTACGACGGAGCTTCTATTCAAGGAGATTCTAGATCCACGATGACTGACAAGAAATATGTCTATGACTTCACCGAGGGCGCCGCGTCGATGAAGAACCTGCTCGGCGGCAAGGGGGCGAACGTCGCCGAGATGACCAACCTGGGCATGCCGGTCCCGCAGGGTTTCACGATCACAACCGAAGCCTGCACGCAGTACTACGACGACGGTGAGACGATCTCCGACGCGATCCGCGCCGAGATCATGGAGCACCTCGTCCGCCTGGAGGCGCTGCTGGGCAAGAAGTTCGGCGATGCGGAGAACCCGCTGCTGGTGTCGGTCCGGTCGGGCGCCCGCGCCTCCATGCCGGGCATGATGGACACCATCCTCAACCTCGGCATCAACGAGACCGTCGTCGAGACGCTGATCCGCAAGTCGGGCAACCCGCGTTGGGCCTGGGATTCGTACCGCCGCTTCATCCAGATGTACTCGGATGTCGTCATGGAGGTGGGCAAGTCGTACTTCGAAAAGCTCATCGACAAGATGAAGGAAGCCCGCGGCGTGACGCAGGACGTCGAGCTGACCGCCGACGACCTCAAGGAACTCGCGGAGCAGTTCAAGGCCGTGTACAAAGACAAGATCGGCGAAGACTTCCCGTCCGACCCGATTGACCAGATGTTTGGCGCTATCAAGGCCGTGTTCCGCTCCTGGAACAACCCGCGCGCCATCTATTACCGCCGCATGAACGACATCCCGGGCGACTGGGGTACGGCCGTCAACGTCCAGTCGATGGTGTTCGGCAACCTGGGTGACACGTCCGGTACGGGCGTGGCCTTCTCCCGCAACCCGTCAACGGGCGAGAAGGGCCTGTTCGGCGAGTTCCTCATGAACGCGCAGGGCGAGGACGTCGTGGCCGGCATCCGTACCCCCGAAACAATCGACCAGCTCCGCGACGAGAACCCGGCGGTCTACAACCAGTTCGTCGACATCGTCGCCAAGCTCGAGGGCCACTACCGCGACATGCAGGACATGGAGTTCACGATCGAGGACGGCAAGCTGTACATGCTGCAGACCCGTAACGGCAAGCGCACCGCCGCCGCCGCCTTCCGCATCGCCTCCGACCTGGTCGACGAGGGCCGGATCACCGAGAACGAGGCCGTGGCCATGATCGATCCCAAGCAGATCGACGCCCTGCTCCACCCGCAGTTCGACACCGCGGCCCTCAAGGCTGCGAAGCCGATTGGCAAGGGCCTGCCGGCCTCCCCGGGTGCCGCGACCGGCCAGGTCGTGTTCACCGCCGAGGTGGCAACCGAGTGGACCGTCAAGCAGGGCAAGGCCGTCATCCTGGTCCGTCTGGAGACATCGCCCGAAGACATCGAGGGCATGCACCACGCCCAGGGCATCCTGACCGCCCGTGGCGGCATGACCTCCCACGCGGCCGTGGTCGCGCGCGGCATGGGTACGTGCTGTGTGGCCGGCCTCGGCGACATCCGCTTCGGCGCGGACGAGAAGTCGTTCACGCTCGGCGGGGCCGAGTTCAAGGAGGGGGACTGGATCTCCCTCGACGGTTCGACGGGCAACGTGTACGGCCAGCAGATCGCGACCGTACCCGCCGAGATCGGTGGCGACTTCGGCCGCATCATGGGCTGGGCGGACGCCGTCCGGACGATGAAGGTACGGACGAACGCCGATACCCCGCACGACGCCCAGCAGGCGCGCTCCTTCGGGGCCGAGGGCATCGGGCTGTGCCGGACCGAGCACATGTTCTTCGAGCCGGACCGCATCGCGGCCATCCGCGAGATGATCGTCTCCGACACCGTCGAGCAGCGCGAGGCCGCCCTGGCCAAGCTCCTGCCGATGCAGCGCGGCGACTTCGAGGGCATTTACGAGGCGATGGAGGGGTACCCCGTCACCGTCCGGTTGCTCGACCCGCCGCTGCACGAGTTCCTGCCGACGGACGAGGGCGACATCGAGGCTCTGGCCGCCGACATGGGTATCGCCGTCCAGGCCCTCAAGGGCAAGATCGCTTCCCTGCATGAGTTCAACCCGATGATGGGCCACCGTGGCTGCCGCCTGGACGTCACGTACCCCGAAATCGGCGTCATGCAGACCCAGGCCATCATCGAGGCCGCGATCAACGTCCAGAAGCGCCACCCCGAGTGGACGGTGGTCCCCGAGATCATGATCCCGCTGGTGGGCGAGGTGAAGGAGCTGGCGTATGTCAAGCACATTATCACCGCGACCGCCGACAAGATCATCGCCGAGTCGGGTGTCGAGCTGAAGTACCTTGTCGGTACGATGATCGAGATCCCGCGTGCGGCTCTGACCGCGGACGCGATCGCGGGGGAGGCGGCGTTCTTCTCCTTCGGTACGAACGACCTCACGCAGATGACGTTCGGGTTCTCCCGTGACGACGCCGGGAACTTCCTCGACGCGTACTACGAGAAGAAGATCTTCGAGAACGACCCGTTCGCCAAGCTCGACCAGACTGGCGTTGGCAAGCTCGTGGAGATGGCGGCGAAGCTCGGCCGGGGTGCCAACCCTGACCTGCACCTCGGCATCTGCGGCGAGCACGGCGGTGACCCGTCGTCCGTCGAGTTCTGCTACCGGACGGGCCTGGACTACGTGTCCTGCTCGCCCTTCCGGGTGCCCATCGCCCGCTTGGCTGCCGCCCAGGCCGCCCTGCGGTAACCACTCGCTGAAACCACCGGACGCCCGCCACCCAAGTGGCGGGCGTCCGGCGTTTCACAACCTGTTAGCGGGTCCTCGTTTCGTGATTTCGGCGGCCAGAAATGGCGGCGGCCGCGATACCACCAACACCCAGCCCCATCGCCCACAGCGCCCCGCCCCCTGTCGGCCACAACGTCGGTACCACCAACAGCGTCGCGGCACTGGCGATGACAACCACGCCTACGGCGCTCAATACCAGCCACCGCTTACGCCGCCAGGCCAAAGCTCCGCTGATCCCAACCGCACTGCCGACGATGAGGCACAAGATGCTCACGTGCAGTTACCCCCTGTGTAGCGACCATGCGCAGGCAGCGCTGGAAACAGAAGCACGTTGTAGCGGTAACACGCACCCTTGTTGTATGCGTCACCCGCGTACCAGTTGATGTACCCGGCCACAAGAGCAACAACGCCCAGCGGCCAAGCGACAAGGCCGGCGCCGCCAAGTATGACCAGCATCCCCGATGCCGTGGTACTGCCGAGCTTCCTCGTCTCGGCTCTGTTGAACTCCACATATGGTCCCAGCCACGTCCAAACAGCTTTCGGGTCAGCGATAACGGGAAAAACCGTACTCTTCGCCGGTGAGACAACTTGCACCAGTTCACCCTTCACTGTCACCTCGTACCAAGTTGCGACTGGTTCACCCATGGCGTCGACTGCCCATGCCGGCTCAATGATCGCCACCGTCATACCAAATTTTACTGATCCGTTGTCGATCATCTGAACGATGTGCACAGACCCGTCTGCTTGCATTATTGGAACACCCCCGCCGATTTCGTAGGTGTATTTCAGCTTGCCTTTACCGGAGTGCGCGATAGTTTGAATCCGGACTGACCCATCAGATAACCCCTGGACGGCTGCGTCTGTGCCGTCCGCCAGGTCGGACAGATAGACCATGGTGCCGTCTTTTGCCACCTTACCTCGTCCCTTGTGTACGTTATTGCGCACCTCTTTTGGCAGGGAGATCGTCACGGGTGAGAGTGTCGCTGCGTCAGTAGCCAGTGATCCCAGCTCCACCACATTGCTCGCCGATGTTGGAATCTCTACCAGAGTTGTGCCGACAGTTACGGCCGCAAGGTCATTCGTCTGCTCGGGAACCGCTACCGGCGGCGACGTGTCGGGCGCGGCCTCATCAATCATTGTCGCGATCTGATTAGCATGGAACTGGTCATCGTCTGCCCATACGGTGGGCACCGAGACCATCAACAGTGTAAGGACCAGGAAGGGTAACGCTACCCCTTGGATGATCGACTTTTTCATTTTTAGGTTCTCCTTTGAACAGGTACAAGTAATCTGCTATTTAACAAATACCTGGAAGAAATCTAGTAGATGGCGGGGGGGGGGGTGTCAACACTACCGAGTTGTCTCCATCTGAATGCACAGAGTCACGAGCCGAGACATCGGGCGCGTACCTCGCGCTCGTCGTCCTCCAGCGTGATGTAGCTGTTGTGGTCGGCGGCATCGTCGTCCGCGACCCGCGTGGCGAGCAGCGCCGCCAACTCCATCGTCAGGTAGTCGTCGGCGACGGACGCCTCAATCGCGTCGCGTACCTCCAGGCGATCACTCTCATCGAGTCGCATCACCTCGTCGAGGAGCCCAGTGTTGACCATGTGGACATCCTACCCGGCTAGTGCGGTTTCAGATTGACTCTTCCGGAGAGTTTGATCCGGGTGTACGCTCGGGCCATGATCCGTTTCCGTACCTTGGTTGGCCTCCTCCCGCTGGTGGTGGCGCTGTCGGCGTGCGCGGCGTCGTCGCAGACGTGGAGCGCGCCCGGAGAGTCCGACATTGTCGCCGTCGCCGGGCCGTGGAGCTGCCATGAGGAGTCCGTACTGTTCCTGCCGTACGACGGGGCGAGGTACGTCAGTGACCCGAAGGGGGTGACCCCCGCGAAAGAGTACGGTACCGTACCCGCGTTGCCGGGCGACGCAACCGACACCGGTTTCCGGGCCGGCAGCCGCGAACTCTGGGTGGCCGGCGACGTCGGTGCGGTGTTCGTCGTGGACGGTACCACGGTCACCCGCTGGCCCCGGGCGGATTTCGGCTGCGCCTGAGCACAGCCAGGACTGGGACTGCCGACTACGTACCGGCTCCCCGCAGCCAGTCCAGTACGTACAACTGCTGTATGCCGTCGTGGGTGATGGGCGGCTCGGCGTCGAGGGTCAGGAGGCGCTTCGGGTGGTGGTCGCGGATGGCCTGGAGTGGCGCGAGCTCCCGCGCGAGCGTGTCGGGGGGGCGGACGGTCTGGGCGACCTGATAAAACGTGAGGTCGGCCCCCTCGGACACCACGAAGTCGATCTCGCCCGCCTTGGACGCGCCGCACCAGACGCTCGTGTGGCGGCGCCGCAACTCGAGGTAGACGACGTTCTCGAGGAGGTGCCCGGCGTCGCCGCCGGCGTACCCCACCAAGGCATTGCGGACCCCAGGGTCCACCGCGTAATACTTGTCCGGCCCGGCCAGGAGCCTCAGGCCCTGGATGTCCCACCGGCGGACCGGGTAAACCAGGAAGGCGTCAACCAACCCGCTCACGTAACTGTCGACCGTTGTCGACGACGGTTTCCGGCCGAAGGTACCCAGTGTGTCGGCGATCCGCCGCAGCGACGTGAGGTTACCCACATTGTGGAGCAGGAATGTGGTCACGTCGGTCAGCAGGGCGACATTGGCGACTTTCGCCCGGATGGCGACGTCCTTGATGAGTACCGTGTCGATGATCCCGCGGAGGTAGTCGCTCACTGCCTCGGGATCGCCCGCGAGGCGCTGGACCAGCGGAAACCCGCCCTGGCTGACAAAGGAGGCGTAGAGGCCGGGGTACGACAGGTCCTCCTCCGGGTCGGCGATCAGGCGGCGGTGAGCCGCGTACTGGGCGTACGACAAGGGCAACAAGTGGATCTCAACATACCGGCCGGCCAGTCGCGTGGCAATCTCCGACGACAACATCTGGGCGTTAGAGCCGGTCACGTACACGTCGAGGTCGTGGTTCAGAGCCAGACTGTTGAGCGCGGTCTCGAAGGCGTCGAGTAGTTGGATCTCGTCGATGAAGAGGTACGTCCGCTCGCCGGGTCGGAGCAACGAGGCGACGTGATCGTGAAAGGCCCGCGGGTCCTTCAACAGGTGTGACAAGGCGAAATCTTCCAGGTTGAGGGTGACGATCCGCTCGTCGGGCACTCCCTGCTGCCGCAGTTCCTCGGCAAACAGGGCCAGCAGGGTCGACTTGCCGCACCGCCGTACCCCGGTGACGACCTTGACCATGTCCTTGTCCCGCCACCGGCGCAGGCTGGCCAGTTCAGTTTCCCGCGGGATGTACTCAGCCATGGTGTCCAGTCTACTGGACGAATTCCCCCATTTTCACCTGACTGTCCATTTCACTGGACGCCTCCGGCGTCGTCGTACCCATGGGGCAGGTTTTCGCGGCATCATGCCGCAGGAATACGCCCCATCAGATGTATATTGACAGTGTTGAGATGTTGACTGGAGGTGTGATGGCACTGCAGTTGGCGAACCCAGGTGTTGTCGACAAGGTCGAACGACTGGCCGCGGCGACGGGCCTGACCAAGACCCGGGCCGTCGAACAGGCGGTTGACCTTATGCTGGCCCGGCGGGTGGGGGATGTCCGGAGTCGCATGGAGGCGATACTGCGGCAGATCGACGCCTTGCCCGATGTCCCCGGCGCCTCTGATCCGTTGCAGTGGGATGATCAGGGTCTACCCGCATGATCGCGGTCGATGCGTCGGCACTGGCCGCCATCGTCTTCGGCGAAGACGAGCGCACCGAGTTCCTGGACCTGGTCTTCCGGTCGGAACGGGCTCTCATCGCCACGCCGACGCTTCTGGAAGCCAAGATGGTGGTCCGGGCGCGCCGGGGTGAGCGCGCGGCCGCCTTGCTCGACGACCTCCTCGCCCTGCCGGTCTTCGAGCCCGTGCCCCCAACGGTCGCCGACATTCAGTGCGCGTACACCGCGTTCATCGTGTTCGGCAAGGGATCGGGGCACCGCGCGGGCTTGAACTACGGCAACCTGTTCTCGTACGCGCTCGCCAAGACCCGGGGTCTCCCGCTGCTCTTCAAGGGTGATGACTTCAGTCACACTGACGTTGTCCCAGCGGTACGGATGAGAGCGTCCAGTTAGCTGGATAACCCCTCAATTTCACCAGATTGTCCATTTCACTGGACACGTCCTGAGCTGCCGTACCGATAGGGTAAGTTTTGGCGGCATTTTGCCGCAGGAATACGCCCTATCAGGGGTACGAGCAGCCCCTCCTACCCGTCCGACAATCCGGTGACAGACCAATCAAGTATCATGAAATACCGCAACGACTACACGGTCTGGATGGTTCCCCAACAATACGACATCGATGATGTGAAGTCGATCTACGGATAGGAGACTAGACATGAAGAAGACACTCGTGCCCTGGCTGATCATCGCCGTCGCATTGGGAGGTTGCGCGGTCTCGCCCGAATCCTCGCCATCAGCGACCACCGCGCCGGCTCCGGAGGTCGTGATCATGAACGCGTCGTACCCCTCCTTCGCCACAGCCGACGACCTCGCAAGCCGGAGCACGGACGTGCTGGTCGGGCGGGTCACAATGTCGACGGTACGACAGATCGACATCACCGACTACACGCGCAGCGACGACCCCCGCGTCGATCCGGGCGGCATGCCCACGCCGACGTACGTGACGCACACGCTGCACGACGTGGTCGTCACCCGGACGGTCAAGGGCGGCGCGACGCCGGGCGCGACCATCGCGGTGGCCGAACTCGGCGGAGTGCTCGGGGCGACGGACTACCAGACGGGCGAGGGGATCCTGCTGGCCGACGGTCACACGTACCTCCTGTTCCTCCAGCAGGGCTCGGACGGGCGCTACTACTTAGTGAACCCGGTCGAGGCGGTCTACCAGATCGACGACCAAGGCACCCACAAGGACCGACGCAACCCCCTCGACGTTGCCTCCGTCC
>JAIRVA010000167.1 GCA_031254155.1 Propionibacteriaceae bacterium | reverse complement strand
TCTGATGACGTATCCCCGCTGGTCTACCTTGTGCATCTCGTCGCAGGCAGGCTGCGGGATCGGCTGCCCGTTCTGCGCCACCGGCCAGGGCGGGCTCCAGCGCAACCTCACGGCGGCGGAGATCGTCGAGCAGGTCCGGCTGGCGATCATCAACCCGGCGGCGGGCCGGGCGCTCACCAACGTCGTGTTCATGGGCATGGGGGAGCCGCTGGCGAACTACGCGGCGGTCCTCCGGGCGATCCGGGCGATCACCGCCTCCGGACCGCGGGGGTTCGGGATCTCGGCCCGGGGGATCACCGTCTCCACCGCGGGGTTCGTACCCCGCATCGCCGATCTCGCCCGCGAGGGTCTGCCGGTGACGCTCGCCGTGTCTCTCCACGCCCCCGATGACGAGCTGCGGAACGAGCTCGTCCCGCTCAACAAACGGTGGCCCGTCGGCCAACTGCTGGACGCTGCCAAGGCCTATTTCGACGTGACCGGACGGCGGGTGAGCATCGAGTACGCGCTGATGCGCGACATCAACGACCAGGCGGAGCGGGCCGGCCGGCTCGCCCGGGAACTCGCGGCGCGGGGCCGCGGGTGGGTCCACGTCAACCTCATCCCGCTCAACCCGACGCCCGGCTCGAAGTGGACCGCCTCCCGCGCCCGCGACGAGGCGGCGTTCATGGCCCGGCTGGAGGCCGCGCGGATCCCGGTGACGCTGCGGGACACCCGCGGCCGCGACATCGACGGGGCGTGTGGGCAGTTGGCCGGGCGGCTCAAGGAGCCCAAGGATTCGGGGGGAACCGGGCCGAGGTGAGAGACTTGAGTCTGTGAGAGATGTCATCATTCTCGGTTCCACGGGTTCCATCGGTACGCAGACGCTCGACGTTGTCTCTCGCCACGGCGACGAGTTCCGGGTGGTCGGGCTCGCCGCGGGCGGTACGCAGATCGCCCGGCTGGCAAGCCAGATCGCGGCGGTGCGCCCGGCCCGGGTCGCCGTACCGACGGAACCGGCCGCCGACCAGCTCAAGCAGGCCTTGCGGGAGGCGGGCATCCCCCAGCCCGCCATCATCGCCGGGCCGCGGGCGTCGTGTGACCTGACCTCGGCGGGGGCGGACGTCGTCCTCAACGCGATCACCGGTTACGCCGGGCTGGAGTCGACCCTGGCGGCCCTCGCGGCGGGCTCCCGGCTGGCTCTCGCCAACAAGGAGTCTCTCGTCGTGGGCGGCCCCCTCGTGCTGGCGGCCGCGGGGCCGGGTCAGATCGTCCCTGTCGACTCCGAGCACTCGGCCTTCGCCCAGGCGCTGCGGGGCGGCCGGGCCGAGGAGGTCAGCCGGTTCATCCTGACGGCGTCGGGCGGCCCGTTCCGGGGCCAGACCCGCAAGCAGTTGAAGAAGGTGACCGTCGCCGACGCGCTCGCCCATCCCACCTGGACCATGGGCCGGGTGGTGACGATCAACTCCGCCACGCTCGTCAACAAGGGTCTGGAACTGATCGAGGCGGCGGTGCTCTTCTCCCAGCCGTGGGACGCGATCACCGTCGTCGTCCACCCCCAGTCGCTGGTGCATTCAATGGTGGAGTTCCGTGACGGGTCGACGATCGCCCAGTGCTCGCCGCCGGACATGCGCCTGCCGATTGCCCTCGCACTGGGCTGGCCACACCGGCTGGGCGACGTGATCCGGCCCTGCGACTGGGGCCAGCCGACGGCGTGGACCTTCGAACCGGTGGACAACCGTACCTTCCCGGCCGTCGAGCTGGCGCGCGAGGTGGGCCGCATGGGCGGGACCGTGCCCACCGTCTTCAACGCGGCCAACGAGGTCGCCGTGGACGCCTTCTGCGCCGGGCACCTCGGGTTCCTGGGCATCGTGGAGGTGGTGGCGGACACTGTGGCCACGTACCTCACCACGGCGACCGGTGAGCCGGCGACGCTGACGCTCGACCAGATCCGGGTGGCCGACGCCTGGGCGCGGACGACGGCGGCAGCCCGCATCGGAAGGACCGCATGAACTCGACCCTGGTCACCGTCATCGGGGCCCTCATCTTCTTCGCGCTCATCCTGATCAGCGTGGGCCTGCACGAGGTCGGGCACTTCATCCCGGGCAAGCTCTTCCGCGTCCGGGTCTTGCAGTTCTTCATCGGCTTCGGCAAGAACCTCTGGTCGACACAGCGGGGTGAGACGCAGTACGGGATCAAGGTGTTCCCGCTCGGGGGGTACGTCCGCCTGCTCGGGATGTACCCGCCGGCGCGGCCCGGCAAGGACACCTGGCTGAAGCGCGTCGCCGACGGTGCCCGTGAGGCCGAATGGGAGGACATCACCGATGCCGACGTGGCGGGGCACCGGCTGTACTTCCAAAAACCGCTTTGGCAACGCCTGATCATCATGTTTTCCGGGGTGGCGATGAACCTGCTGCTCGCGTTCGGGTTGTTCCTGGGGGTCAACCTGGCGTACGGCCAGCCGGCGACGAGCATGCAGATCGCCCGGGTCTGGGAGTGTGTCGATCCGGCCGCGAGTGAGTGCGAGCCGACACCGGCCAGCGTGATGGGGCTCCAGGCCGGGGACCGGGTGACGGCGTTCAATGGTACGACGTACCACGCCTGGGCCGACCTCACGGCCGCCGTCCGGGCGAACGGGGCCGGGGCGATCCAACTCACCGTCATCCGGGACGGGGCGACGGTCGAGCTGCCGGCGGTCAAGGGGCTGGTGGCGGCGGTGACCGACCCGGACCGCCCGAATCAGACGATCCAGGCGGGGTACCTCGGCGTGACCGCCGCGACGGCGATGGTGAAGGCCGGGCCGGGTGAGACGGCCCGACAGATGTGGCAGATGACAACCCAGTCGGTGGGGGCGATCATCCGGCTGCCCGTCACGGCGGTGAACGTCGTGATCAACCTGGTGACGGGTGAGCCGCGGGACCCGAACAGTCCCATGTCCATCTTCGGGGCCTCCGTCATTGCGGGCGATGTCGCCTCGGCCGACGCGCCGCTCGGGTCGCGGGTGGCTTTTTACCTCCAGTTGTTGGGCTCGGTCAACCTGTTCGTCGGCCTGATCAACCTCGTACCCCTCCTGCCGTTTGACGGCGGGCACGTCGCCGCCGGACTCTACGAGGGGGTCCGGCGGGGCATCGCCAAGGTTCGGGGCCAGGCCGACCCGGGCCCGGCCGACACCGCCCGACTGTTGCCGCTGACGTACGTGGTCAGCGGGTTGTTGCTTGTCATCGGCGTGATCCTCATCGTGGCCGATATCGTCAGTCCCATCTCGATTTTCTAAAGGCTGGTTATCATGCTCCGTCCCCAGGTACCCGTACCCGCCCTCGCCACCCGCCGCCCGACGCGGAAGGTGCCGCTCGGCCCGCTCTGGGTGGGCGGTGATGCGCCCATCACGGTCCAGACCATGACGACGACGCCGACCCACGACGTGGACGCGACGCTGCAGCAGATCGCGGAGGTCGTGGCCGCCGGTTGCGACATCATCCGGGTGGCCTGCCCGCGCCAGGAGGACGCGGACGCGCTCGGGCGGATCGCCGCCAAGTCGCCCCTCCCGGTCATCGCGGACATCCATTTCCAGCCGCGGTACGTGTTCGCGGCCATCGAGGCCGGCTGCGCCGGGGTGCGGGTCAACCCGGGCAACATCAAGGCGTTCGACGACCAGATCGCGGCCATCGCCAAGGCCGCCACCGAGCACGGGACGTCGGTCCGCATCGGCATCAACGCCGGGTCGCTGGACGACCGGGTCATGGCGAAACACGGGCGCGCCACGCCGGAGGCCCTCGTGGAGTCGGCCCTGAACGAGGCCCGGCTGTTCGAGGACGTCGGGTTCTACGACTTCGCGATCTCGGTCAAGCACCACGATGTCGTGACCGTCGTGGAGGCGTACCGGCTGTTGTCTACGCGCTGCGACTACCCCCTGCACCTTGGCGTGACGGAGGCGGGCCCGGCGATGCCGGGGACGGTCAAGTCGTCCGCCGCCTTCGCGATCCTGCTGGCGGAGGGGATCGGCGACACCATCCGGGTCTCGCTGTCGGCGCCGCCGGGGGAGGAAGTGACGGTGGGGACGACGC
>JAIRVA010000006.1 GCA_031254155.1 Propionibacteriaceae bacterium | reverse complement strand
CTAGCACTCCACAGGTAGGCCGCCATGATGACGTGAATGACGAGACAGGCCAGCAGGAAAACCCTGAAGATCCAGATGAACCACCCCTTCGGAAGGAAGGGATACAACAGATCTTGTTTCAACCACTCGGCGTAGTGATCGTACGCCTCTTGGCCGATGAAGATCTTGAGATTGCCAAACATATGCACGAGAAGGAACGTGATCAATACCAAGCCCGTGACGGCCATAAGGGCCTTCTTCGCGACGTTGGACCGGACCGCTCGTTGGTGCACGCTCAAGGATGTAGATGCCACACCTTAACCTTATCGAAACACCCGCCAATTACGGAAGTGGGTACGTGAAACAATATCTGAAATCCGCTTCAGCAGGCGACGACGCTCAGGGCGAGGCCGCCCTCGGAGGTCTCCTTGTACTGGGCCGCCATGTCCCGCCCGGTCGCCATCATGGTCGCGATCACCTCGTCCAGGCTGACCGCCTGGCGGCCGTCGCCGGCGAGCGCCAGGTGGGCCGCCGTGATCGCGGTCGTCGCCCCGATGGCGTTCCGCTCGATGCACGGGATCTGGACGAGCCCGCCGACCGGGTCGCAGGTGAGGCCCAGGTGGTGCTCCATACCGATCTCCGCCGCGTTCACGACCTGCTGGGGCGAGCCGCCGAGCACCTGGGCGAGCCCCGCCGCGGCCATTGAGCAGGCGACCCCGATCTCGCCCTGACAACCGACTTCGGCCCCCGAGATGGACGCTGTCGCCTGGTAGACCACGCCAAGGGCGGCCGCGGCGAGCAGGAAGTCGGCGACGGTGTGGCCGTCGGCGCCCGGGGACGCCAGGGCGTGTTTGAGGACGGCGGGTACGATGCCGGCCGCGCCATTCGTCGGCGCCGTCACCACCCGGCCCCCCGCGGCGTTCTCCTCCCCGACTGCCAACGCCCACAGGCTGACCCAGTCGAGCGACCCCCACGGGCTGTCGAGGCGGTGCTTGAGCAGGCGCAGCATCAGCGCCGCGCGGCGGCGGACCTTCAGCGGGCCCGGCAGGTAACCTTCTGTCCGACAACCCGTTTCAATGCAGCCGTCCATCACCGACCACAGGTTGGCGAGCCCGGCCAGGATCTCGTCGTGGGTCCGCCCGCGCGCCAGTTCGTCCCGGAACATCAATTCCGCGATCGAGATCCCCGCCGCCGCGCACTGCTCGAGCAGCTCGGTACCGGTCCGGAAGGCGTACGGCAGGGCAACTGTCGTTGTCACCGGCGGGACAGGGTGACCCGACGCGTCCTCGGGCACGATGAAGCCGCCACCGATGGAGTAGAACGTCCGGGCGAACTCCCCGCGCGCCGTGCCCAGGTGGAAGCGGAGCGCGTTCGGGTGGAACGGAAGGCACTCGCGCGGATTGAACACCACGTCGCGGGCGGGATCGAACGCGAGGGGCTGCTGATGGGTACCGGAAGTGAGGCGGATAACACCCGTTTCCTGCGCCCGCGCCAGGATCGCCGCGATGGCCGCCGGCTGGACGGTCTCCGGCCGGGCCCCCTCCAGACCGGCGAGGACGGCGGTGTTCGTACCGTGGCCGAGACCCGTAGCCCCGAGCGACCCCAGCAACTCGATCCGGAGGCTGACGACGTCCGCGAGGGCGACGGGACTCCCTGCCACCAGGTCGTCCACCAGCAGCCCCGCGGCCCGCATCGGGCCAACCGTGTGTGAACTCGAGGGTCCGACCCCGACCGTGAAGATGTCAAATACCCCGGCACTCATGGACACATTCTTCCATAGGGAAGTGCTGATCGGGGCTTCGTGGGGTGGTGTGGGTGTGAGCCTGGCCAGGCGGCGTGGTGGCGACTGCCTGTGAGTAGTTTGACATGACCTCGCACCCGTACGCCTTTCCGGCGGTACGGTGGCAGGCGTGCGAAGCTATGTCGCCGGATCCCGGGTTGCGGGCGACATGGTTTCGCACCCGTGCCCGTACGGAAGCGAAAAGACCCGCTGATGCGAAGACATGTCACCCGTCATCGCCCTCCGCCACGCGCCAGCAGGTCCACTGCGCGGGGTTTCCGCGCCGCGCCAGCCAGCAGGGTAGACTCGGGGACACTCGCGCGAACTTGTGACCTGCAACAACGAGGAGGGGTGAGGGTGGACGAGTGGAACGACGGTGGGGACACCACAAACGAGCAGACCGCCCGGTTGACAATGGCTGACCCGACGCCGACCGACCAACTTCCCGACAACCCAGCGCCGGGCCCGGACGAGCCGGTGAGCCCGGCGGGTGAGACGCCAACAGCCGAGACCCCGGCGCTCCCCATCACCGTCAACGGTGGGCCGGGGCCTGACACCGCGCCCGAGCCGGACGCCCCCAGCCCCCGTCAGCTTCAGCGCGCCGCCACCCGGGCGACGAAGGAATCCCTCATCGCCCAAGCCGAACTGGTCGCCATGACCTCGCCGCCCAGTACGGCACCGACCGAGATGAAGGCGCTACTGGGGCAGTGGAAGCAGGCCGGCCGGATCACCCGGCCCGAAGATGACGCCCTGTGGGCGCGCTTCAACCTGGCCCAAGACCAGTTGTACACCAGGCTGGATCTCCTGCGGAGCCAGCGCCAGGCCGCCGCCGCCGAAGCCAAGCAGCGCAAAGAGAGCCTCATCGCGACCGCGGAGGATCTCGTCACGCGGGCCGACGTCAAGCAAGCTGGCGAGATGATGGCAGCACTCATGGCGGAGTGGAAGACGATCGGCCAAGCCCCTGACGACAAGGGGTTGTGGCTCCGGTTCCGGGCGGCGCAGGATGCCGTCTTCGCCCGGCGCAACGAGGCCCGGACTCAGGCCCAGGGGGACCAGCGCGCCGCCGCCACGACCAAGCGCTCGCTTATCGGCCAAGTCCAGGCGCTCGTCGGCGCCCCCGATCTCCGGCAGGCGAACGCGGACCTGCGCGATCTCCAGGCGGCGTTCCGCGTGGCCGGGTTCGCGGGCCGGGACAACAAGGCGCTCTCCGACGAGTTCCGCCAGGCGGGCCAGGAGTTCTACGCCTGGGTCCGCAAGGAGCCGGTCCGGCGCAAGGCGTCGGGAGAGCAGCCCACGTACGGCCGGCGCGCCCGGCTCGTCCAGCAGATCGCGGACACCCAAGCCGAGATCATCCGCGCCGAGACGGCTCTCAAGGCGACCGACCCGTCGGGGGCCAAGCGGTCCCACGGTACGAGCATTACCTTGACCCTCGGCCAGACCGGCGCCTATTCCAGCGCCGCCGCCGAGGCCATGCGACTCAAAATCCGCTTGTCCGACCTCGAAACTCAGTTGCTGAGCCTCGACACCCGCCTCGGACGCGAGAGTTCGCCCGACTCGCCAGCGTGAGCGGGCGCCCCGCCTCGTACCACCAGACGAGATCGTCAAACTTCCCGTACCGCAGAATTCCGGCGAACCGCCGGAGCACGGGAGTCCGGAGCCCCCGGGGCGTGGTCGTCCCCGCCAGGCGCCGGAACCCGGCCCCCCGGCAGGCGGCCCACACGCGCCGCCGGTCCGCCGGATCAGTCATGGTGCGCAGGTTGTATTCCGCGTTCCGGAAGACCGCCTCGCGGAACTCGGCCCAGTGCGCCGCCAGCAGTCCGCGCCGCGCCAGTTCCGCCCGGACGGCCCGCAGCGCCGAGAGCCAGCCCAGCCCGTCACGCCAGGTCTTGCCGTCCTGCAGCGAGTCGCCCGTGTCGCGACGGTACGTGACGAGCGGGCGGGGCACGAGGGCGATGGCGCCGGCCAGGACGAGGGTCATCATATTGAAGTACACGTCGTTGGACGAGCGGAGCGACTGGAACTCGACGCCGGTGCGGGCGAGGAAGGCCCGCTCGTAGAGCTTCAGCCACACGGCCGTCTCGCAGAACGACCAGATCCGGTCCGGGCCGTCGCCGGGAACAAGCGTACGGCCGTCGCAGCCCGGCGGTACGCGGAGGGAGTACGGGTACAGCACCCGGCCCTCCCGCTCCGACCAGGCGACCGCGTTGGCAACCGCGATCTTAGCCCCCGTCGTCACCGCCGCCCACAACAGCTCCTCGACCAGGGTCGGCGCGAACCAGTCGTCGGCGTCGAGAAAGAGACAGTACGTCCCCCGCGCGAGCCGCAGACCGATGTTCCGGGCCGGGCCCGCGCCGACCGGCGCCCCGTGACCGGGCGCGGCGTCGACCACCCGGATCCGGGGGTCCGCCCGGGCGTAGCCCGCCAGCAACCCTCGTACCTCGCCGGTCGAACCGTCATCCACCAGGAGGATCTCCAACCTGGTGTGGGTCTGCGCCCGAATGGTGTCGACGGCTGCCCCGAGAAACTCCGGCCGGTTATGGACGGGGACGATGACCGTCACCACCGTCTCATCCACCAACCGCGCCGCGCGCAGCGCCGCGCCCGCCGACCCCCCCACCGGGCCGAGCGCCAGCGCCTCGGCACCCCCGTCCGCGAGCCAGCGGCCGACCGCCCGCCTACTCGCGTCATCCGCCGCGAACTCGAGGCCGGTCTCCAACCAGCGGTGGGCGGCCGCCCGGTACCGTTCCGCGTACGTGGGCCACACGCCCAACCGCGTGAGCCCGTCTCGCAAAGCCGCCAGGTCGGCGGTCACGGCCAACGGGTCGGCTGCCACCGCCCGGCGCAGTGTCTCCCGCCACCGCGTCCGGGTGTGGTCGGGGACGGTGATGACACTCGCGCGGCCGGCCGCGGTCACCGTACCGGCGAACGCCAGCTCCCCCCACGCCAAGGCGGGATCAAATTCCAGGCCCGCCGCCCGGATGACCGCCGTCCGGCAGAGCAGGACACCCGGCTCACCCCAGCCGTAACCCACGACATCCGTACCGTCCTTCGTCGCCTGCGCCACCAGCCGGGCGACCCCGCCCGGCGCCGGGACGACGGGCAGGCCGACGACGCCGGCCCACTCCCCGGCCACCCGCGCGAGCCCGCGGTTCGCCGCCGCCTGGGCCCCGAGGCCGTCCGCGTGGACAACCCGGACCCGAGGGTCCCGTTCCGCCACCTCCCGCAACACGCGGAGCGTCTCGGCGGTGCTCTCGCTCTCGACACAGACAATGTCGAGCGCCCGGTACGTCTGGCCCAGCAGGGCGGCAAGCGACTCCCGGACCACTCGCGCCGCCACCGGCCCGGTGACGGGTACAACGAGACTCACCAGACCCCCGCTCATGGACGACCTTTCCCGGGACCCGCCAGGGGCTGGACGATGAACTGGTGGACGAGGATGGTCGCGGGGGGCGCCGTCTCCAGCAGCGCCGCCGCCGCCCGGCGGTCCAGCCCGTTCCACGCCCGGATGAGGTTCGTCCGGCACTGGCCGATGAGCTGCCCGGCGGCGGCCTGGGCCTCGCCGCCCGGTGCGCAGCGAGCCGCGAACGCGGCGATGGAGAGGAGGCTACGCGAGTAGCCGTGGATCGGCAGCGCCGGATCCGGCCGGGCGGTCAGGGAGTCCGGGTGGACGGAGCGGAAATAGAGGCAGTCGGGCAGGCACCCCGCGCGCCGGGCGAGGACGGTCAGCGCGAAGGTCCAGTAGTTGTCCTCGTACGCCACCCCCTCGTCGAACCGCAGCCCGTTCGCCCGGACGAGTTCCCGCCGGGCCATCTGCATGCACGCCGACACCCGGTACTCCCCGCTGGCGAGCAGGAGGCGCAGCAGCCGCGGCCCGGCGAACGCGCCCTCGTACCGGTGCGTGCGCCGGTAGTAAGTCTCCAACCGCGAGAACGCGACCGCCAGCGGACTGCCCGGCGCAGGCTCGCACCCCGCCTCCAGGAACGACGACCCGCCGAAGAAGACGAGGTCCAAGTCATGCTCAGCGAGGTGCCGCACACAGCGCGTGACCGTCACCGGCGACACGTAATCGTCGGCGTCACAGAAATACAGGTAGTGGCCGGTGGCGACATCCAGACCGTGGTTACGCGCCGCCCCCAGACCGCTCTGGGACTGCGTGACGACCGTGATCCGGTCATCGCGCGCCGCCCAGCCGGCGGCCCGGGCCGGCGAGGCGTCAACCGAACCGTCGTCGACGCAGATGATCTCCAGGTCCGCCTCAGTCTGGGCGGTGAGACTCGCGAGGCAGCGGTCCAAGGTCAGGGCCTCGTTGTGAAACGGTACGACGATGGAGACCAGCGGGGTCACGGACGGGCCCGCCACAGATCCGCCAGGGCGAGGACAACGGCGTCGCGGTTGACCGCCAGGGCCTCGTCCAGCCGGGCGGGCGTGACCGCCGGTGCGACGACAGCCTCCCCGCGGAAGGCTTCGAGCGCCTGGTCGAGGTACGCCTTGGTGACCAGCCGGGCCGCCAGCTGGTCCAGCAGATCGCCCGGTACGTGGCTCGTCACCTGGTCGACGGCCGCCGCGAGCGTGGTGTCGAGGTACGCCTTCGAGGCCAGCCGGGCCACGAGGTCGTGCACCAGGTCGGCGAGGTTGTCCCCGGTCACCGGGTCGGGGCGGCCGGCCAGACGAGTGTCAACAAACGCCTGGAGCCGCCCCCCGGCCGAGTCCAGGAGTTCTCCCATGTCCTCCCTGGTCAACCCGGGATCGAGCCTCGTCAGCGCCGCGGCCAGACCCGCCCGGATCTCCTCGGCCAGCCCGGCGAGCGCACCGGCCAGACCCGCCGGGGTCACGGTGTCGAAACGCGCCAGCGCATCGTCCAGATCGGCGTGGGTGACCACGTTCGCCGCCAGTTCTTGGAGCGCGTCACCCTTGGCCATCCGGGCCGCCACGGCGGCAACCGTGGCATCGCTCGGCAGGTCCGTCAGGCGCGCCGTGATCGCGGCGGTCGTCGCCCGTCCGGCCGCCCGGGCGGCCGTCCCGGCCCGGGCCACCGCGCCCAGCGCACCCAGCGCGGCGACCGCCGCGAGGAGGAGCCCCGCCCCGAGCGCGAGGCGGTACGCGCCGAGTCCGGCGGCCACCACACCCGCCGCCGCGATGACGACCACTAGGGCTCCGGCCACCACCAGCGCGGCGGTCGAATCGATCAGCTTGCCCACTGTCCGCATTCTCCCCTACCTTTGAACCTCCAGATGAATAGCGTCATCCCCCACGACGACCCACCCGACACCGACCGAGACGGCCTTGGCCCCGGTCGCGAGCCCGATCCGGGCGGCGTAGCGGCCGGGCGCCAGCGACGCCAGGTCGATGCCGCGCTGGTGGATGTCGGCGAAGTTCGCCGCCGCGTACTCCTCAGACCGCCCGAACGGGACCGGTTGCGCGTTGACCACCGTCCCCAGCCGGAACAACCGGCTCGTCCCGCCCGGACGGTCACGCAGCCAGAGCCAGAACGTCCCCTCGCCGTGGGTGCGGACGGGCAGACCCTCAACGGCGAGCCGCCCCCGCAGCGAGAGCACCGTCCCGGCCACGTCGGCCTGGTCGATCCGCACATCCACCTGGCCCGCCGGATCGGCCGCCGCGAAGGCCGCCACGTCCACGATGGCGTGGCCGAAGGAATCGGCCGCGAGGGTGAGGACCTTCGACCCCACCCCGTCGGCGACACGACCAGCCGGCCGAAAGTCCAGCGGCCGTTCGCGCGTCCGGCCGTACTCGGTGATGCGAAGGCTGACCTGGTAACGCCCGCGGGGCAGGTCCGCCACGGGTAGTCCGGCGTGCCGCGGGTCGGCGAACCCGCCGGCGCCGTAGTCAAGGCGGACCTGTTTCGCGTAGCGATCGGTCAGTTGGTCGTCCTTCACCCCGCCCAGGGGGACGACCCGGCGCGTGTCGGCGGACTCCAGCACGAGCCAGCGTGAGGCGATGCCGTAGTCGGGCAGTGGCCGCCCGCGCAGGAAAGCCACCCCCTCGACGCTGAGGCTACCCCCGGCGAGAGCCGCCCGGTGTAGTTCGAAAACGCCCTCGTCGCGCTCCCACTGGGCGAGGGCGGCGCGGGCGTCACCGTCTGGTACGTCGCCAATGGGGAGGTGCCCGGCGAGCGGCAGATCCGTCCCGTGGCAGAGTACCGTGAGGAGGGAGAGCCAGTACGGTCTGGCCGACCGGGCCATCGCCGCGAAGTCACGGTCCCGGGGGGCCAGCCACTCGACCACCGCGACGTGCGGCAACCGGGCCAACTCGCCGCGCAGCGACGCGACGTTGGCCTCGGGATCGGGATCGTTCGCCGCGGCGAGAATCATCACCCGGGTTGTCGGCGCGGGCTCGGACGCCGCGAGACTCTCCTGGGCGGCGACGGTGAGCCCCAGGCCGACGACGGCCGCCACCCCGGCCGCCAGTCCACCGGCCAGCGCGGCGGCACTCGCCGCCGGGGTGAGGCCGACACAGGTGACCGCGGCCGGGGCGTACCCCAGTACCCGCAGCTTGTCCCGGACCGCTTCGGCCGGCGCGCGGCCCCACGGTACCCAGGTGATGTCGGCACCAAGGCACCGCGCCTCGTACTCGCTCAAATCCGCCTCGCCGATCCGCCCGGCTGGCCCCAAAAAAACGACCAACAGGTGTCGTACGACCCCGACACCTTCCCAATCGCGCGCCTCCATGCGACTCCAGACTTTGCCCCCGACCAGGCGGTAGCCCGCCGACCGTATCCTGACTTAAGTTTGATGATAGCTTGTAAGCGGGGCCGGGCCAAGTTCCTTCGCCAAAAGTCTCTTCATTTCTTGTGTGATACCTGATATAGTCGGTCTCGGTGAGGCCGGCATCCCGTTCGGCCTGATGACTTTTCGGGGCGAACATGGTGAGGACCGCACGGATAATCCTCCGCGACAACTGGGCGTGGCGCGGGCGGATCTGGCATCTTGCCTTCACCGAGTTGCAGAAGGAAGTCCGCGGCTCGGTTCTGAGTTGGGTGTGGCTCCTCGTCACACCCGCGGTTTACATTGGTGGCTTCTGGTTCGCCCTGTCGATCGGGATGCGGACGGCCAGCCCGGTGGCTGGCGTACCGTACATTGTGTGGATTTCCGTCGGCATCGTCCCCTGGTTCTTCATTTCGTCGCTGCTGACCGGCGGGGCGAACGTCTACCGGCGGTACAGCTACCTGGTGAACCGCCTGCGCTTCCCGCTCTCGGTCATCTCGAGCTTCTTCGGGCTGGCCCAACTCATCGTCTTCGCCGCCTCCATGCTCCTCGTCCTCGCGCTGACGCTGGCCATGGGCGTGAAACTCACGCTCCCTGCCGTCCAGGTCCCCGTCATCGCCCTCCTGATGTACGCCTTCTGGGTCACCTGGTCGGTCTTCACCGCGCCGCTCGCCGCCATCAGCAAGGACATCTACAACCTGATCAAGGCCCTGTCGATCCTGGTGTTCTGGTTCTCCGGCACCATTTTCGACGTGTCCCACATCACCATCCGCTGGATCCGCTGGCTGTTGGCTTTCAACCCGATCACCTTCTTCGTCACCGCCTTTCGCGAGGCCATCTGCCGGGGTGTCTGGCTCTGGGACGACCCCCGGCTGCTCTGGCCATTCGCCGTCGTCTTCGCCCTGCTCATCCTGCTCGCCCTGAAGGCCCAAGACCGGTTGAGCGCGGAGGTACCGGATGTCCTCTAGACGGTTGATCCCAGGGGCTGTGTGGCCAGATCACGCTCAGGGTGTGATCCTGGCCAGGCCGGTGAGGGAGGCAGGCTGGATGCCTGTCGACCGAACCGGAACGCCGCCAGGGCGCAGCCTGGGCGTGAGATGGCCGCACATGGCTTGGAATCAATCGTCCAGGCCGTCGCGGCCGGTCCGTCCCGGCTGGAACCCGCCCGAGCCACGCGTGGCCGTCCGGTTCGCCGACGTGTGCAAGACGTACCGGCTGTACAAGAGCGACCGCGCGCGCTTGTGGTCCGTCCTGAGCCCGCGCCCGCGGTACGAGACTGTCCCGGCCAACACCCATCTCTCCTTCGTCATCCGGCGCGGTGAGTCCGTCGCCTTTCTGGGGGCGAATGGCGCTGGGAAGAGTACGGCGCTGAAGCTCATCGCTGGCGTCGCCCACCCGACCTCGGGGGTGGTGGAGGTGAACGGGACGGTGAGCGCGCTGCTCGATCTCACGTCCGGTTTCGACCCGGTTCTGACCGGGCGGGAGAACCTGGTGTTGCGGGGGCGACTGTGGGGGTACTCCTCCGCCGAAATCAGCCGGTTGCTGCCCGAGATCGCCGACTTCGCGGAGATCGGTTCGTTCATCGACCAGCCGATGCGGACGTACTCGAACGGGATGAGGGCGCGCCTGGGCTTCGCCTTCGCCTCGTCGCTGAAGCCGGACATCCTGATCCTGGACGAGGTCCTCGCCGTCGGCGACCGGCGGTTTTCCCAGAAGAGCCTCGCCCGTATGCAGACGATCATGTCCGCCCGCGACGTCACCCTGCTCTTCGTCACCCACTCGCTCACCGCGGCGGCCCAGTTCTGCAAGCGGGCTCTGGTCATCGACCACGGGCGCCTGCAGTTCGACGGACCGATCGACGCCGGCATCGCGTACTACAAGAAGACTTCTACGACCTGAAGCAAGCCCCAGTTGGAATGAGTTGGAGGTACCATGTATCGCCTGGTAGAACCGGACGAACTCGCCATTGTTGACATGCACGCGGACGTGACCGAGCTGTTCCGCGCCGCGTTCACCACCCGGGAGTCGGTGGTCCTACTGACCGACGGCGGACAGCTCGCAGGGTACGTGTACGCCGGCCACCTGGCCAAAACCTTCGCACCCAGAAAAACGACGGCGGACTACCGGCTGCCGATCGACTCGGTGACGGCCCGCCCGGCGGCGGCCGGCCACCCGGCGGGAACCCCGCTCACCATCATCGACGTCCAGCGGTCGGTCCACGCCGAACTCCTGGGCCGCTTCTCGCGGCCCGGCTGGCTCCAGACGGTCCCGGTTGTGGACGAGGCCGGCCGCATCCTGGCGTTGGCCCGGCGCCTCAAGGCGGGCCAGGACCCCGACACCCTGGAAATCTGGAGCCGCCTCGGCCAGGAGCGCGGCGGTACGTCCGCCATCGCGGAGTTCCTCCGCGTGGGCCAGGGCGTCGCGACCGTCGCGGTGTGGTGCGACATGGGCCCGCTGGGCGAGCTCCTCGTCCGCGAGCTGCTCGACTCGGATGTCCGGGTGACCCACATCCTGAACGACTTCGCCTTCCTGCGGGCCGACACCGTCGCCTCCACACCAACCACGGCCTTGGCGACCGCCAACGTCGACCTGGTCATCGTCGCGGGCGGTTCCAAGAGCGTACCCAAGGTCCTCCGGACGCTACGGCCGGACCTCGAAGTCACCACCCTTGCCAGTGTCCTGGCCGCCGCCCACAAGTGGGCACTGGGTACGCGGGGCCTGATCGAACAGGCCACCCGTCTGGACGCGCGGGGCATCGCCATGTGCGTCGTCAGCGCGCCCTTCCTCGCCGCGATCAAGAACCCGTCCCCCCGCGAACAGGCGATCCGCCAGGACTGGCAGACCCCGCTGGGTACGCTGCTCGCCGCCGACCCGGCCAAGTGGTCGTACCGCCTCGAACCCCCCACAAGCGACCATTACACCCTGGAGGAGCAGCGCCGGCTCATCGTCGCCGAGCAGCCAAAGACCATCAGCCGCAGTGGCTACACCATCAACTGCGACACCGACAATCGTTATTTTCACTACAAGTCGGGGCGGCGCCTCGTCGCCGGCGCGCCGGCCATCTTCCGCCACACGATCTGGGTCGTCGGCGACTCCTCCGCCACCAACTACTACGGCGACGACTCCGAAACCATCGCCAGCTACCTACAATCCCTGGTCAACTCCCGTTTCGGCCCCGAGCTGTACCAGGTGGCCGACATGGCCTGCAGCTTCCAGACCAAAGAGCAGACGGTCCGGCTGGTCGACGATCTCGAACTCATCCCCGGGGACATCGTCATTGTCTCCTCCGGCCACACCCTGGGCGCCGAGTTCCCGCGAATGGCGGCCGCGGCGGGGGTACCATTCCGCGACCTCACCTACATCCTTGACCGGCCCCATGAGTGGGGCGAAGTGTTTGTCTGGAGCGGGCGGTGCCATACCAACAATCGCGGGCAACAGGCGATTGCGGCTGAACTGGACCGGTTGTTGTTTGGCGACGCCACTGGGGTTGGTTCCAGCGCACTCTGGCCTGCCTCGGAGGGTACCCACACCGACGCAGGTCGAGCGCAGAGCGAGCTCGCTCGCTCTGCCGAGACCAAGGAAGGTGTTGCCAGCGCGTCAGCGCTGAAACACCCCACCTATCCTCAGATCAGGCCCCTACGGGGCGTGATCTTCCGGCGGTGGGGTACCCCCCCTCCAGGCGCGGCCGATTCGGGGCCAACCGAGTACCGCGACGAGCCCACCAACACGGGGGGTTTCGCGGGTGACCCTCGTACCGCGCCGTCGGGGGAGACTAGGGGGCTGGCAGTGGGTCACGGGGGGGCGGGCCAGGGGGACCACCGTCCTAGTTGCTCCCCACTTGACAAGGAAAAACAGCGGAGTGGCGATCCGACGGTCAGGGCCGGGGGGGTACAGCGGGTTGTCTCCAGCGCTACTACGCCGCTTGAGTATACGGCCGCGGTTGGGGAGTATCTGGAGCTGCTCGACACGTACCGGCAGCCGGGGGGCGGGCGGATCGGGTCGATCGTTATGAACTGTAACCCGTTTACGTTCGGGCACCGGTATCTCGTGGAGTACGCCTCTGCCCATGCTGACCGGGTGTACCTGTTCGTCGTGGAGGAGGATCTGTCGGTGTTCCCGTTTGTGGACCGGTTCGCGCTGATCCAGGCCGGCACCGCTGATCTCACCAACGTTACCGTCTTGCCCAGCGGCCAGTTTGTGGTGTCCGGGCTGACCTTTCCCGAGTACTTCTCCCGCAGCGACAACCCGCAAGCCATCATCGACCCGACTAAGGACATCCTGCTCTTCGCCGACCACGTCGCCCCCCGCCTCGGGATCACCGTCCGCTTCGCCGGCGAGGAACCGTTGGACCTCGTGACAAGGCAGTACATCGCGGCCCAGACCCGCCTCCTGCCGGCCCACGGCATCGAACACGAGGTGATCCCGCGCAAGGAGACCGCCGGCGCACCGATCAGTGCCTCCCGCGTCCGCGCCCTGCTGGCGACGGGAGACTTCGACGAGATCGCGAAGATCGTCCCCCCGACCACCCTGTCGTACCTGCGCGAACGGTACGGCGACCCGCAGTAACGACTCCGCTGCTCAGGGACGCGCGCGTACCCGGTAGGTCAGCCCAGAGATGGCCACCGCCACGAGCCCGAGCAGCAGCGGGTACGCCGCTGACCGATCAGCCACCACCGTACCGCCCGTCGGGAAGTCCACCGCTGCAACCACAGTGAACCCCACAACGGCCGTACCAGAGACCGCGCCGACGAACTCGACCGTGTGGGAGCCCAAAGCGAAGTCCGTCGGGAGCGGGAAGGTCGCGGACACCCGCCCTGTCGTGTCGGCCGTGAAGGTACCAACGGCGATGGGATCGGAGTGAACAATGACGGCCACCTGCTCCCGGGGGAGGAAACCGAGCCCCTCGCTCGTTTGCGCCTGCCCCAGGCTCCGCGTTGGCTGCGCGGTCTCCGCGCCGATGAAGTTGACGTGGATGACGCTGACAGACTCACCATCAAGACTGACTGCGATCTCGTAGTTTCCCGGCTTGGTCGCGGTGACTGCGACACCGTAGGTACCATCACCATTGTCAACAAACTCGGACACTGTCACCCCAGCGGGCGCCTCAGCGGTCAGCTTGTCGGCGACCCCGACGAGTACCTCGCCTTCCGCATTCCTGATCGTTGCAACCAGCGGGCACGGATCCGCGCCGGTCGCCAGACGCGCCGCACCCCCGGTCGTCGACGCCACGATGGTCTCCGGGTCCTTGGCCACTACCGCCGTGTCGGGGAGGGGGACATCACGCAGCGTGACCGTCACCGTCGCTGACCCCGTCACACCGGAACCATCCATCGCCGTCGCCACAATTCTGGTCTCACCCGCCGACACGGCCGTGACCCGGCCCTGGGCGTCAACGGTGGCGATGCTCGGATCTGCCGAGGTCCAGGTGACACCCACGACCGTCGCCAGCGCGGGCCGCACATCCGCCACAAGCCTGAGAGTGTTCCCAGCAGTCACTGGGGCCGCGGGTTGACTCACAGTGATGGTGGAAACGGGCACTACTATCGGAACCGCGGGCGGCGGGTTGTCAACGTAGGTAAACACTCCCTGGCCAGCCGCGGACGTACCTCCGGGCGTCGTCACCCGCACGTCGACCGCCCCCGCCGATCCCGGCGGCGTGATCGCGGTGATCGTGGTGTCTGACGTGACCACGTACGACGCGGCGGGCACCGTCCCGAAAGCCACCCCGACCGCGCCAGAGAAGCCCGTCCCCGTCACCGCCACGGTTGTCCCGCCACTCACCGTGCCTTGGGACGGGGTCAACCCTGTCACCAGCGGTACGGGCAGCGGCGCGGCCGCCACCGACACCGTCGCCGTACCCCAGAACGCGTACGGGGCGTTGAGGTCATTCCCCCAGGCCGGTGTTGTCCAGGTGAGGGTGACCTCGCCTGGTCCGGCGTACGTGATCGTTCCCGCCGCCGTGTCAACCGTGGCCGGACCCGACACTGTCACCGCAACGGGCGCGGCCGGCAGACTAACAATCGGCAATGGATATACCCCAGGAACGACATCGGGCAGGGCCGCCGCCTGCGCCGCCGCGACCATGGAGTTCTGGCCAGACACCACCGGGAGGCCCGCGAGCGGAGTCAGGTCGGTGATGGTGTTGCCGTACAGGTAGAGGAACGTGAGACCCGTGAACCCACGGAGCGGGCTGAGATCGCTGATCTGGTTGTTGTCCAGGTACAAGACCTGCACACTCGTGAGGTTCGTAAGCGGTGTGAGATCGCTGATCGCGTTGTCACCGAGGGTCAAGAAAGTCAGGGTTGTAAGCCCGGCTATCGGCCTGAGGTCGTTCAGCCCGTCGCCATTCAGAGACAACGTGGTGACAACGGTCAGGCCACAAAGTGACGTGATGTCGATACCGGGGTTGCCGTCCAGATAGAGGCGGGTCAGGCGAGGCAACCCGACCACCGGGGAAGGATCACTGATCTGGTTCCGGTTCATCGACAAACTGGTCAAGTTGCCCAGCCCCTGCAGTGGTGCGACCTCGGTGATCTCGTTGTCGTCCAGGTAAAGGGTGCTCAACCTCGTGAGGTTCGCGAGCGGCGTGAGATCACTGATCTGGTTGCCCTGCAGCGACAACCAACTCAGCGCGGTGAGTCCCGTGAGGGGCGTGAGATCGCTGATCTGGTGCTGGACCAGGTCCAGGCTCATCAGACTTGTCAGGTACTGCGCCCCTTCGATCGACGCGATCAGCGAAGCGCCGCCGAAGCAACTCACGCCGCCCCGAAGGTTCTGGAGTTGGGCGGCCGTCACCGGCCAGGCCGCATCCTGACCCACGTAGGAGTTCAGACAAGCGCGGAATGCCGGGTCGGGAACGACACCATCAACCACCACCGTGACCGGTACGGGTACCGGCGCGGAACTCACCGCTGCTGGCACGTAGCCTGAGGCGAAAGCCGTCGCCGTCACGACCAGATCGTGTCCTTGGTCGAGGACAGTCGGTACATACGTGGAACCCGTGCCGAGCAACTCCCCGTCACGGGACCACTGGTAAGTCACGGTCGCATCACTGGGTGTCACCCCGGCGGCGGCAGCGGTCAGAGTCTGTCCGACCTCGGGCACCCCGGCGACCGTGACCGACGCGATGCCAGCCGGGCTCACCTCCCCCGGATCGCCCACGACTGCGACCGTGAGGGCACCAGAGAAACCGTACCGCGCCGATGCGTCGGCCGCCCACTTGGGCGTATCCCACGTCAGGGTGACCTGGCCGGGTCCGGTGTACGTGATCGTCCCCGCCACCGTGTCGACCACCGCTGGACCCGACGCCACCACCGCCACGGGTGCATCGGGCAGGCCGACAACCGGCAGCGGGTATGCCCCGGGAACGGCGTCAGGCAGAGTCACCGTCTGGGAACTGGCGGA
>JAIRVA010000266.1 GCA_031254155.1 Propionibacteriaceae bacterium | reverse complement strand
GGGTGATGACCACGACCGGTTGGGGGAGCGCGGCGATCACCTCCATGACGCGGTGCGTGTTCTTCAGGTCGAGCAGCGTGGTCGGTTCGTCGAAGACGACGGTTGTGGGCTCCGTGATGAGGATGGCGGCGATGGCGAGCAGCTGTTTTTGCCCGCCCGACAGGAGGTGGGCGGGGTGGTCGCGGTGGTCCTCCAGCCCGTACCGGCGAAGCCAGTCTTCGACGTGGGCCGCGACCGCGGCCGCGGGAAGGCGCCGGGGGCGTAACGAGAAGGCGAGGTCTTCCGCGACGGTCGGCATGATGATTTGCAGATCGGGATCCTGGAAGACGAAACCGACGCGCGAGCGGACCTGCGCGAGATCGCGGACCGTGTCGAACCCGTCGACGGTCACGTGGCCCGTCGTTGGCCGGACCAGGCCGGCCAGGAGTCGGGCCAGAGTGGACTTGCCCGAGCCGTTGCCGCCGACGATGCCGATCCGGGGCTCGGCCAGTCCGAGGGTCACCCCGGTCAGGACCGGGCGGTCGCCGTACTGATGGCTGACCGCGTCGACCGCGATCACTGCGGCGCCTTCACGCGGGGGGTGATCAGGGGGTACGCCCGCTTGACGGCCAGGATGACGATCCCGGCGACGATGGACTTGGCGAGATCGCCGGGTACGTAGACCACCCACGCCCAGACGGCGGTCCGCGCGGGAATGCCGAGGGTGAGGGCGGCCCAGGGCTGGCCCAGGAGGTAGATGGAGAGCGACCCCGCGAGCGCGGCGAGGGCGGCCTTGGCGAGGGCCAGCCGGGTCCAGAACCGCTCGACCAGCCAGCCCGTGAGCAGGGCCCCGATTGGCCAGGACCAGATGAACCCGGCGGTCGGGCCGACGAGTTTGCCGAGTCCGCCCTGGCCGCCCGTGAGCACCGGTAACCCGATGGCGACCAGGCCGATGACCAGGAGCATCGCGAGTCCGCCCCGCTTGGCGCCCAGGATCCCGCCGGCCAGGATCATGCCCAGGGTTTGGAGCGAGAAGGTCACTCCGAGCAGGGGGAGGGGGATGACGGGGGTCAGGCCGAGCGCACAGGTGAGCGCGGCGAAGAGCGCGATGAGGGCCAGGTCACGGGGTCGCAAGAGGTCTCCTTCGGGTCAGACGAGTTCGGCAGCCGAACTGAACACCGTTCAGGAGATCACCTTACTGGGATGCCGGAACGGGCGCAAGTGTTCCGCGGACTTCCAGGGCCTCGCCGACACCGTCGGCCATGCGTACGGTGGAGATGATGAGGGGGACGAGGTACGTGAAACGCGCCCGGACGCCGCGGGCGGCCTGGGCCTCGCGGATGCGGGCCCCCCGCTCGGCGAGGACCGGGATGAAGTGCAGCGTGAGGGCCAGGGCGAGGCCGACGCGTTCGGGGTGGACACCGAACCGCGTAAGCGGGGCCAGCAGCCGCTCAACCGTGGCGATGAGGTTCGACATCGGGGTCGTCCAGGTGACGAGATTGGCGGCGGCGATGAGAATGAGGATTCGCAAACCCACGACGAGCGCCGTCGCGGCCGAGGTGAGAAGCCACTGACAAGCGATGATGACGGCGACGATGGCGAGAACGGACCGCAGGGACCGCCAGACGGCCCCGGGCGGGAGGCGGGCCACGCCGTAGAGGCCGATCACCGCGAGGAGGCCGGCGGCCAGGGCGGGCCAGGCAGTGACCAGCATGGCTGCCGTACCCATCAGGGCGAGCAGGCCCAGCTTGACCCCCGCCGGTACCCGGTGGACCAGCGTGTGGCCGGTGAGGTAGAGACTCAGCACGCCCGCTCGATCCCGGCGACGAACACCGCCACCGCGTCATCCAGGTCCCGGGCGGGGTCGATGGCCGGCTCCGGGGGGCTGACGCCCAGGCTGCGGGCCAACTGGCGCTGGTCCTCGTCGAAGGCGTAGGCGAGGACGAGCGAGAGGACCCCCCGGGCGGCGGTCCGGGCCAGGGCGGGGGCGAGACAGGTCTGGACGAGCGCTTGTTCGACCGCATATCCGACCCCGGCCTCCCAGGGGCGGAGTGTCTCCACCGCCCAGACCAACTCGGCCCCGCTGCGGTGACGCCGGAGCAGGGCGTGCAGGCGGGCGGCCCAGACGGTGAGGCGGGTGAGGTCCCCGGAGTACGGGGGCAGATCGGCGAGAATCACCGCTGCCATCGCGCCGAGCAGATCCTGCTTGGAGGCGAAGTGCCAGTAGAGGGCGCTCGGCTGGACACCCAGAGTCGTGGCGAGGCGGCGCATGGTGAGGTCGGGCAGCCCGTACTGGTCGACGATGCCGAGGGCCTGGGCGACGACCGCTTCCCGTGTCAGGTTCACCCGAGTGAGTATACCCGGTCTCCTGAACGGCGTACAGGGCGTGGGGTCAGAGCCCGACGTACCCGGTCTGCTCGATGAGGGCCTGGCCCTCGGCGCCCTGGAGCCAGGCGATGAGCGCGGCCGTCGCCGGGCTGGGCTTGGCGGCGGTGACGGCGTAGAACTGGCCGATGAACGGGTAGCTCTCGTCGCGGACGTGATCCGCGGTCGGCGAGACGCCATCGACCGTGAGCAGCTTGATGCCGGGGTTGGCGGTCATCCCGGTCGCGTACCAGCGGAATGAGTAGCCGAGGGCCGAATCGACGTTACGGTAGGTCGCCACCTGGTCGATGACCCCAGTCATGCTGCCGATGATCTGCTCGTGTGGCGGGGTGGCCAGCGGCTGGCCCTGCATCACCTGGGCGAGCAACGCGGTCTGGCTGCCGGAGTCCGGGGGCCGCTGGAACGCGGTGATCGTCTCGTCGGTCCCGCCCACGTCGCGCCAGTTGGTGACCGTACCCGTGTAGATGTCCCGTAGTTGGGCCGTCGTCAGCGTCTCCACCGGGTTGTTGGCGTTGACGAAGAAGACGAAGGCCTCCCGGCCGAGCGGGGTGAGCGTGAGCTCGACCCCGGCGGCCCGCGCCGCCGCCCGTTGGCCCGCCGAGGGCTGGGCGGCGAAGATCACATCAGCCTCCCCGGCGATCAGCCGGTCGTACGCCCCGGCGGTGCCGAAGCAGGGGACGTACGTGGCGGCGACCTGCCTGGGCTCGGAGAGGAGACCGGTCGTGTCGTAGAGCGCCTGCGCGGCGGCGGCGTACACCGGGTAGAGCGCCGTCGCCCCGTCGAGCCGGGGGAAGTCCGTCGTGAAGCGCAGGCTGGGCGCGGGGGGTACCACGAGACGGTTGCCCGGCCACCAGGGCGTGTACGCCGCCGTCTCGAGCGTCTCGGCGACGGTGGGAAGGTTGACGTACCGCTGGTGGGCGATGAGCTGGCCGCCCGCCGTCCCCAGCAGCGCGAGACTGCCCACGAGCACACCGGTCAGAGCCCGGCGGCCGCGCGGGGACGGGTCCGGGGCGGGGAGCGGGTGGCGGCGGTAGCCCACGACGAAGCCGGCGAGGCTCACCACGAGGGTGACGGCGAGTGTGAGGGGGACGAGCAACTCGTTCGCTGTGAGAGCGGCCCAGAAGGCCAGTGGGAACCACGGCAGACCCGGCCAGGCGAACCACTGCAGCCCTAGTGGCGGGTAGTTGCCGGACACCGCCAGGCACACGACCCAGGCCATCAGGAAGAACGCGGGGGCCGCCGCGACCGGCAGGATCGCGACCCCGAGGCTCGCCGGTCGCCGCCGGCTCCGGCCCCACCGGGCCCAGAAGCCGAACGTCCCCGCCGCGGCGGTCAGGAGACCCGCGGCGTACGTCGGTCCCCAGTGTGACGAGGGGATGAAAAGGCACGCGGTCATCACCAGCGACGCCCCCAGTGGTACGGGAACGAGCCCGACCAGGCTGGTCTTGACATGGTAGGACATGGCCATGGGGCCAGGATAACAGGTGGCGGCCGAAGTATAGTGGTCTCTCATGAGCGCACAGTTTGAGGAACCGCCGCTGACCGGTGATGAGGCGGTCGATGCCGCACTGCGCCGGGTGGCGGGGTTGGTCGGCGTCCCGCCCGCCGAGCATCCCCCGGTCCTTCGTGAGGCGCAAGAGGCACTGCAAGGATTGTTGAACCAGGGTGGCCGTGCGGCTTGACCTGGCGCTGGTCGACCGCGGACTCGCCCGCTCCCGCAGTCACGCGCGCCAGCTGCTCGACACGGGCCGGGTCCGGGTTGCCGGAGTGTCGCCGGTCAAGCCCGCGACACCGGTCGATGCCACCACGGTGATCGACGTGCGGGCCGATCCGTACGTCTCCCGCGGCGCCCACAAGCTCCTGCACGCGCTGGACGACTCGGGCTTGGACGTGGCCGGACGGGTGCTTGACGCCGGGGCCTCGACCGGCGGGTTCACCCAGGTCCTGCTCGAACGCGGGGCGACGACCGTCTACGCCGTCGACGTCGGCCACGGGCAGTTGGCGGCCGGACTCCGCGACGACCCCCGGGTGGTGGTGGAAGAGGGGGTGAACCTGCGCGGTCTCACGCTGGACCACGTCGGCGGCGCGGCGGTGGAGCTGGTCGTGGCAGACGTCGCCTTCATTTCGCTGACGCTACTGGTCGCCCCGCTGGCCGCCGTCCTGCGCCCGGGCGGCGCGGCGCTGCTCCTGGTGAAGCCGCAGTTTGAAGTCGGGCGGGGGGAGCTGGACTCGCACGGGGTCGTCCGCGACGACACCGCCCGCCACCGGGTGGCCGACGAGGTGGCGTCGATCGCTCGTACCGTCGGCTGGCACGAGGTCTGGCGCGGGGACTGTGCGGTCACGGGGGAACACGGCAACCGGGAAGTGTTCTGCCTGTTCCGGGCGGCGGCCTAGACGGCCGTGAGAAGCACTGTCGGGCCAATTCCGGGGAATGCGTACCTGCGATGCCTCCATCAGGTCCTGGTGGGCGTGGGCCGTGCGCCAGATGTCCCTTGGGCAGACTACAGTTAGGGCTGTGACATCTTCTGCCGAGCGCCGGATCGCCGTCTGGATCCACGCCTCCCGCCCGCCGGCCCTGGAAGCCGCCTGCCAGTTCATCGCAGCGCTGCCTAAGGGGTTCGAGGTCTTGGTGGTACCCGACGCGCGCGAGCAGATCCAGCAGCAGGTACCGTCGGCCCGGCTCGTGGATATCACCTACCAGGCGTTGCCCCTCGCTGAGGTGATCGTGGTCTTCGGGGGCGACGGGACGATCCTGCGGGCCGCCGAGCGGGCCCTCGAATCGGACATTCCCGTTCTTGGTGTCAACCTCGGCCACGTCGGCTTCCTGGCCGAACTGGAGATGTCCCAGATGCCGGAACTGGTCGATCACGTGGTCTTGGGCGATTTCGTGCTTGAGCACCGGATGACGATCGAGATGGAACTCATCCCGCCCGGCGCGGACACGCCGAGTTGGCGGTCGGTCGCCATCAACGAGGTGTCGCTGGAGAAGGCGGCGCGGACGAAGATGATCGACTGCCTGGTGTCCATCGACGGCCTGCCGGTCTCGCGCTGGGCCTGCGACGGCTTGCTCGTGTCGACGCCGACGGGTTCGACGGCGTACGCCTTCTCGGCCGGCGGACCGGTGATGTGGCCGCAACTGGAGGCGTACGTGGTCGTGCCGCTGTCGGCCCACGCCCTGTTCGCCCGGTCGATGGTGCTGGCGCCGCAGTCGCGGGTCCACCTGGATCTCCTGTCCGGCGTGGACGGGGTGGTGGTCTGCGACGGGGCGCGCGTCGCGGACGTGCCGGCGGGGTCGCGGATCGAGATCCGCCGGTACTCCCATGACCTCATGGTGGCCCGCCTGTCCGAGCAACCGTTCACCTCGCGCCTGGTCAAGAAGTTCGCCCTGCCCATCGAGGGCTGGCGGGGCAAGGGATAGCGGAGGCTCACGATGCTGGACGAGCTGGGGATCCGGGGGCTCGGGGTGATTGAAGAGGCCACGCTGCAGCCGGGGCCCGGGCTCACGGTGGTGACGGGCGAAACCGGTGCTGGTAAGACGATGGTGGTGTCGGGGCTCGGGCTGGTGGCCGGGCACCGCGCAGATTCCACAGTGGTCCGTCACCGCCGCGGCCTTGCCCAGGTCGAGGCCCGGTTCACCGACCCGGCCCCCGAGACCAGTGCCCTGGTCGAGGCGGCCGGCGGGGTGATCGAGGACGGCGAGTTGCTCGTTGCCCGCCAGGTCTCGGCCACCGGGCGGAGCCGGAGCTGGGTCGGGGGTACGGCGGTCACCCAGGCCAAAGCCCAGGACATCGGCGCGGGCCTCGTCACCATCCACGGCCAGTCGGAACAGATCCGGTTGTCGACCCCGGAGCGCCAGCGGCAGGTGCTTGACCGGGCCGCCGGTCCCGAAATGGCGAGCCTGCTCGACGCCTACCGGGCGGCGTTCGAGGAGCGCCGGACCCTGGCGGCGGAACTCACCGCTCTGCAGGAGTCGGCGCGGGAACGGGTGCGCGAGGCCGACATGCTGGCCTTCGGGCTGGCGGAGATCGAGAAGGCCGGGCTCACCCCGGGCGAGGACGCGAGCCTTGCCGAGGAGGCCAAGCGGTTGCAAGACTGTGACGAGCTGCGGGTTCATGCGTACACCGCGATGGTGGCGCTCGCCGGCGACGACGCGGACCTCGACGCGGCCCCGGTGCTCACCCTCCTGGCCACGGCGAAACGGGCGCTGCACGACGCCGCGCACCGCGACCCGGCGGCGGCCGTTCTGGCCAGTGCCGCCGACGAGGTGGCCGCGCTGGCCACCGAACTGGCCGGCGCCACCTCCACGTACCTCGCCGATCTGGTCGCCGATCCCCTCCGGCTGGAGTGGATCGAGACCCGCCTCGCGGAACTCAAGACGCTGACGCGGAAGTACGGGCCGGACGTGGCCGCCGTCCTCGCCTGGGCCGCGGACGCCGGGCACCGGCTCGCCGATCTGGAGGGCTCCGACGAGCGGGCCCAAGCGGTAGCCGAGCGCCTGGGCGTCCTGGACGCCGAACTGGCCCGTCTGGCCGGCCACCTGACCAGCCACCGCACCGCCGCCGCCGCTGACTTCGGGGCCAGGGTGGCGGGCGAGCTGGCGGCCCTCGCCATGCCGCACGCCCGCGTCGAGTTCGCCGTCACCCCGCTCACGGAGTTGGGCCCCTGGGGGGCCGACGCTGTCGCGCTGCTCTTCACGGCCAACCCCGGCAGCGAGCCCGCCCCACTCGGCCGGGTCGCCTCGGGCGGCGAGCTGTCGCGGGTCCGGCTCGCGATCGAGGTCGTGCTCGCCGACGCGCGGGACGCGCCGACCTTTGTGTTTGACGAAGTTGATGCGGGTATCGGCGGTGCGGTCGGGTTGCAGGTCGGCCTGCGTCTGGCCCGGTTGGCGACTATCGGGCAGGTCATCGTCGTGACCCATCTGGCCCAGGTGGCCGCCTTCGCCGACACCCACTACGTCGTCGCCAAGGCGGACGACGGCGAGGTCACCGCGGCGGGCCTGACGAGGGTCGAAGGTCCGGCCCGTCTCGCCGAGATCGCCCGCATGATGGGTGGGTTGGAGGCGAGCGAGAGTTCGGCCGCGCACGCCGGGGAACTGCTGGGTGAGGCCCGGGCCATGGTGGCGGAGGCCCGGCAGAACCGCTAGGCTGGAGTCCCGTGGCAGAGCGCAAAAAAACCAAGCATATCTTCGTAACTGGTGGGGTTGTTTCCTCCCTCGGCAAGGGTCTCACCGCTTCCTCTCTCGGTTCTCTTCTCGTCGGGCGTGGCCTCAAGGTCACGATGCAGAAGATGGACCCGTACATCAACGTCGATCCCGGGACGATGAACCCCTTCCAGCACGGCGAGGTCTTCGTGACCGAGGACGGCTCCGAAACCGACCTCGACGTCGGACACTATGAGCGTTTCCTGGACCGGGATCTCAGCGGGGCGGCTAACGCCACGACGGGCAAGATCTACTCCGAGGTCATCGCCAAGGAACGCCGCGGCGATTACCTGGGCGACACCGTCCAGGTGATCCCGCACATCACGAACGCCATCAAAGAACAGATGCTGAGCGTGGCCACCCCCGGGATTGATGTCGCGATCCACGAGATCGGCGGCACGGTCGGCGACATCGAGTCGCTGCCGTTCCTGGAGGCGGCCCGCCAGGTCCGCCGCGAGCTGGGCCGCGAGAACGTTTTCTTCCTGCATGTTTCGCTCGTACCGTACATCGGTCCTAGCCAGGAGCTAAAAACCAAGCCCACCCAGCACTCCGTCGCGGCGCTGCGCCAGGTCGGCATCCAGCCCGACGCCCTCGTGTGCCGCTCCGACCGCCCGCTGGGGGAGTCCATCAAACACAAGATCGCCCTGATGTGCGACGTCGACGAGGAAGCCGTCATCGCGTGCCCCGACGCCCCGAGCATCTACGACATCCCGAAGGTGTTGTTCGCCGAGGGGCTCGACGCGTACGTCGTCCGCCGGCTGAGCCTCGCCTTCCGGGATGTCAACTGGAAGAAGTGGGACGATCTGCTCGCCCGGGTCCACGAGCCGAAGGCGACGGTGACGATTGCGATCGTGGGGAAGTACATCGACCTGCCCGACGCGTATCTCTCCCTTTGCGAGGCCGTTCGCGCGGGGGGTTTCGCCAACTGGGCGAAGGCGGAGTTCCGCTGGATCACGTCCGACGACTGCGAGACGCGGGCGGCGGAGCTGCTTCACGACGTCGACGGGATCATCATCCCGGGCGGTTTCGGGGTGCGCGGGGTCGAGGGCAAGATCGGCGCCATCCGGTACGCCCGCGAGACCGGCATCCCGATCCTCGGGATCTGCCTCGGTATGCAGTCGATGGTGATCGAGTACGCGCGCCACGTCGCGGGGATCGCGGACGCCTCGACCACCGAGTCCGACCCGGAGACCCCGGATCCCGTCATCGCGACCATGGTCGAGCAGGTGGGCATCGTGGCGGGCGACGGCAACCTGGGCGGTACGATGCGGCTCGGTTCGTACCCGGCCGAGCTCGCGAAGGGTACGAAGACCGCCGCCCTCTACGGGACACAGAAGGTCGCTGAGCGGCACCGGCACCGGTACGAGGTGAACAACGCCTACCGTGAGGCGCTCACGGCGGCCGGCCTGGTGATCTCCGGTACCTCGCCCGACGGTACGCTGGTGGAGTTCGTGGAATTGCCCGAATCGGTCCACCCGTTCTTCGTCGGCACCCAGGGCCATCCCGAACTCCGCTCCCGGCCGACGCGGCCGCACCCGTTGTTCACCGGGCTCATCGAAGCGGCTCTGGCGAGGCGAAATGGCGAGCATGCTCGGTGATGAGGCGGTCGAATGGCCCACTACCCGGCTCGGGACGACCCCCGGCATCCTGATGGATTTCGTCGTCGACCAGGTGACGACGCCGGACGGCGGGACGATGACACGGAACTACCTCGAGCATCCCGACTCGGTCGGCGTCATCGCCCTGGACGACCAGGGCCGGGTCGCGATCGAGCGGCAGTACCGCCACCCCGTGCGGCACCGGCTTGTGGAGGCCCCGGCCGGGCTCTGTGACGTGGCGGGGGAGGACCCCGCGGCCACGGCGCGGCGGGAACTGGCCGAGGAACTGGGACTAGCGGCCGAACGCTGGTCGGTGCTGGTGGACATTTACGCGACGCCCGGCTGTTCGACGCAGGGAACGAGGGTCTACCTGGCCCAGGGCCTCACCGCGGTTCCGCGGCCCGACGGCTTCACCCTGGAGGGGGAGGAGGCTGACATGGCGATCGGCTGGGCCGGAGTCGACGAGTTGGTGGACGGTATCTTCGCCGGCCGGCTCATGAACCCGACCATCATCACCGGGGTCTTGGCCCTGAAGGTGGCACTCACCACCGGGCGGATCGACACCCTGCGCCCCGCCTAAGGAACTCGACCACAGTCTCAGAACGTCACCACGACCGTGGTGGGCGCGGCCGTGCTGCCGGGGATGTCGATCCAGCCACTGAGCGCGTTCGCGGCGGCCGTCCACCCGGACCCGCCCACGGTGACCGCGGTGACACCGGTCGTGGTGGCCCAACTCTGGGCGAAAGCCCCGGCTGACCAGGCGACCGGTTCACTCGCAGCGGTGAGGGTGAGCGTGGCCGGGGTGGTACCGTCGGCGGGCCGGTGGGCGGCCGTGATCGTCCCGCCGTACGCGCGTGTGAGGGCGTCGAGTAGCTGGTCGGGGGCGGCGGGGCCGGGGTCACGGACCAGGCACGACCAGGCCGCCGGGGTCTCCCCGGCGAGCGCCGAGGCCAGCTTCTTGGCCGTCTCGATGTGCTTGTCGTACGCGTCGGGGAAACCGCTGCGCTGGACCGCCTGGGCCACGTCGCCGATGTCGGCGGTCGGCCAGTCTGTCACGGTCACCATGACGTCGAAGAACTTGGCGGTCGAGTAGTAGGGGTCCATGACCTGCTCCGGCGTACCCCACCCCTGGGACGGGCGCTGCTGGAACATGCCCAGCGAGTCGCGGTCGCCGTAATCGAGGTTCCGGATCCCCGACTCCTGGAAGGCCGTCGTCAGCGCGATCGACACGGCGCGGGGCGCGAGGCCCCGCTGGGCGGCGAGACCGGCGATGATCGAGGCGTTCGTCGCCTGCTCAATGGTGAGGCTCGCCGTGGCGCCGCCGATCCGGGCCTCGCAGCGGGCGCCCGGCGGGGCCGGAGCGGCCGTCCACCGTGTCGAGGCCCACCGATAGAGACCGAACGCCCCGGCTACCAGCGCAAGAACGACGATCCCCACGACGAGGACCGTCCGGAGCGGCGAGGCTGTCTTTTGGTCGGCTGACACCACTCCAGCCTACCGGCAAGGCATCCCGCCCCGAAACCGCCACCTGCACCATTTATGACCGACCGTGTCCTAAGCTAACAGTGTGACGAAAGACTATCTCACCCGCTCCTCGAGCGGGGTGATCCGGCGGGTGCGCCCTAACGGGGTGAGAACGGCCGACCAGAACCTGCTGGAAGCGCCGGAGGGCGACTTCCGGAGTACCGATCCCTGGCGCGTCATGCGAATCCAGTCCGAGTTCGTGGAGGGGTTCGAGAACCTGGCCGATCTGGGGCCGGCGATCTCCGTCTTCGGCTCGGCCCGGACGGCGCCGGGGCATCCCGACTACGAGCTGGCGGTGGCGACCGGGCGCGGCCTGGTGGAGGCGGGGTACGGCGTCATCACGGGCGGCGGTCCGGGGACCATGGAGGCGGCCAATAAAGGGGCCTTCGAGGCCGGGGGCGCCTCAATCGGGCTGGGCATCGAGCTGCCCACCGAACAGGCGCTCAACGACTATCTGACGCTCGGGATCGTGTTCCGGTACTTCTTCGCCCGCAAGATGATGTTCCTCAAGTACTCGCAGGGCTTCGTCGTCATGCCGGGGGGGTACGGGACGCTGGACGAGCTGTTCGAGGCCCTGGTCCTCGCCCAGACGGGGAAGGTGACCCGCTTCCCGGTGGTCCTCGTGAACCGCGAGTTCTGGGGCGGGCTGATCGGCTGGCTCCGGGCTTCGCCGCTCGGGGCCGGGTTCATGGTGGGTGCCGACGTGGACCGGATCACCATGGCCGACAGCGTCGACGAGATCATCGATGTCTTTACCAAGGCGGGCTGAGAGATGGAATGGTTCATTGCTGGATTAGCCGTCGCGGTCCTCGGGCTGGCGGCGGTGGCGGCCTCGGGCGGCCTCGGCCAACTGGGGCCGCTGAAGGTCGACCGGCGACCACTAGAATTGCCCGCGGGCCCGCTCACCGCGGACGACCTTGCCGCCGTCCGGTTCGAGGTGGTCCCGCGCGGGTACTCCATGGACCAGGTCGACCAGCTCATGCACCGGCTGGTCGCCGAGCTCGGCGGTGCCCCAACGGGTACAGAATCTGGAATAATGGAGGAAAAGGGTTTGAGCGACAGAAGGAATCACGATGGCAGCGATGAAACCGCGCACGGGTGACGGACCCATTGAGGTCACCAAAGAAGGCCGCGGCATCCTGCTCCGGTTCCCCGTGGACGGTGGCGGCCGCCTCGTGGTGGAGATGAACGTCGCTGAGGCCACCGGGTTGTACGAGGCTCTCAAGCCGGTCGTCGGCCAGTCAGCGCCCAACTGAGCCGAATAGCTCAATCGCCCGCCGGTAGACGTCGATGGTCTGGTCGGCGATCGTGTCCCACGAAAACTCCTTGATGCAGCGCTCGCGGCCCGCCTTGCCGTACTGAGCCGCCAGCTCCGGGTTCCGCGTCAACTGGTTGATCCGGTCGGCGAAGGCCGCCTCGAAGGCCGCCACGTACGCCGGGTCGTCCGCCTGTTCGGGGTCGTACGGTACGAGCAAGCCCGTCTCACCCTCCACGACAACCTCGGGGATGCCACCGACCCCCGACGCCACGACCGCCGTCTCGCAGGCCATGGCCTCCAGGTTGACGATGCCCAGCGGCTCGTAGATGGAGGGGCAGGCGAACACCGTCGCGTGGGTGAGAATGGGGCGCAGGTCCGCCCGCGGCACCATGTCGACCACCCACGTGACCGATTGGCGGATCGCCCGCAGCGCCGTGAACGCCTCGGTGAACTCCTGCTCGATCTCGGGCGTGTCGGGCGCGCCGGCCAGGAGGAGCAGCTGGGTGTCCGGGTCCAGGTCGCGCGCGGCGCGGACGAGGTGGACGAGGCCCTTCTGGCGGGTGATCCGGCCCACGAAGACCACGAGCGGCTTGTCCAGGTCGATGCCCAGGCTCGTCAGCTTCGTCGTACTTTCATCCGGATAGAAGTCGGTCGTGTCGATGCCGTTGCGGACGACGAACACCCGGTCCGGGTCGAGGCCGGTGTACGAGGCCAGGACGTCGTGGCGCATGCCCGCGGAGACGGAAATCACCGCCGTGGCGTCGAGGAAGGCCGTCTTCTCCGCCCAGCAGGACACCCGGTACCCGCCGCCCAGCTGCTCGGCCTTCCAGGGGCGGTGCGGCTCGAGCGAGTGGGAGGTCACCACGTGGGGGATCCCCAGCATCTTGGAGGTGAGCAGGCCCGCCATGTTCGCGTACCACGTGTGCGAGTGGACGATGTCGGCGACTCCGACGGCCGCGGCCATGGCGACGTCGGTCCCCAGGACCCGCAGGGCCGCGTTCGCGCCCCCGGGATAAGTCTCGGGGTGGGCGGTCGCCCCGTCGCGGGGCTCACCCATGCACTGGACGTCCACCTCGCACTTCTGCCGCAGATGCTGGACTAACGCCCCGACGTGGACGCCGGCGCCACCGTAGATGTACGGGGGGTACTCACGGGTGAGGACAGATACTCGCATAAGGGCATCGTGCCACATCTTGAGCCATTTGGGAATTACGATTTGGCGCCAAGATGAGGCTTTTTCGCGAAAACACCGCGAAGAGGGTTGTCAATGAGGCAAAAAAGCTTTAGCGTAGGCGCATGGCTGTCAGACCAAACGTTCTGTCGATCGTCCTCGCGGGTGGCGAGGGCAAGCGGCTCATGCCCCTCACTGCTGACCGGGCAAAACCTGCCGTACCATTCGGGGGTACCTATCGGCTCATCGACTTCGTCATGAGTAACCTCGTCAACTCGGGGTTCCGGCGCATCGCCGTCCTGACGCAGTACAAGTCCCATTCGCTGGACCGGCACATTTCGCTGACCTGGCGGATGTCGACGTTGCTCAACCAGTACGTCACGACGGTGCCCGCCCAACAACGGACCGGCAAGCAGTGGTTCCAGGGCAGCGCCGACGCGATCTACCAGTCGATGAACCTGATCTCGGACGAGAACCCGGATTACGTCGTGGTGTTCGGCGCCGACAACATCTACCGGATGGACGTCGAGCAGATGTTGGACCACCACATCGCGTCGGGCCTGTCGGCGACGGTGGCCGGGATCCGCGTGCCCCGGTCGCAGGGCAAGGAGTTCGGGATCATTGATGCGACCGGTGACGGGGTGATCTCGCGCTTCCTCGAAAAACCGGCCGACCCGCCGGGCCTGCCGGACGCGCCCGACCAGTGTTACGCCTCGATGGGGAACTACATCTTCACCACGAAAGCGTTCGTCGACATGCTCAATGCCGACGCCCGGGACAACAACTCCCGGCACGACATGGGCGGGAACATCGTCCCCGCTTTCGTCGCCGCCCACGACGCCGGGGTGTACGACTTCACCAGCAACGAGATGCCGGGTGCGACCGAGAAGGACCTCAACTACTGGCGGGACGTCGGTACGATTGACGCCTACCACGAGGCGCACATGGATCTCGTGAGCATCGATCCGGAGTTCAACCTGTACAACCGCAAGTGGCCCATCTGGACGTACCAGGCGCAGGCGCCCGGGGCCAAGTTTGTTCTCCGGGGGACCGCCGAGGACTCCATCGTGTCGGCGGGGTGCATCATCTCCGGTGGCGACGTTGACCGCTCGGTCCTGAGCCCGGACTGCCTGATCCACAAGTGGAGCCGGGTTGACGAATCTGTGCTGTTCACGGGCTGTCAGATTGGCGAGGGAGCCGTCATCCGGCGCGCCATTCTGGACAAGAACGTCAAGGTCTCGTCCCGGGTTGAGATCGGGGTCAACCACGATCACGACCGGGAGAGGGGTTTCTTCGTGTCGCCGACGGGTGTCACGGTCGTACCGAAGAATACGGTGGTGAACGAGAGTTAAGAGTTGAGAGCGAGTGTTGGTTCAAGGGGTGGACACCACCAAGAAGATATGTGCCAAGCACTATCGTCAGTTTATTGATCGTAAAGGAGAATGACTATGCCAATCCCAACGCTTTCAGCCGGGGAACTGGCTGCCGCCCGAGCGAAGGCAATCGTGGTCCGGCGGGCTCGGACCGCGCTGAAGGAGAAGGTTCGCCAGGGTGAGGTGACGCCGACCGAGGGACTGACGGAGGCGATTGCCGATCCGCAGTTGAAGCTGATCCGGGTCGCGGACTTCCTCAAGTCGGTCCCGCGGATCGGCGAGAAGAAGGCCGAGGCCCTGATGGCGAGGTACTCGATCGCTCCGAGCCGCCGTCTCGGCGGGCTGGGCATTCACCAACTGGAAGGGCTCAAAAAAGAGCTGGGGTGATCGCCGCCCACCGTTACTCGTTGGGTTCGTGGGGTCGGGTGCGAAACCGGATAGGGGCGTGGTGGCCACGTCCGGTGGCGGGGGCGGCGGCCGAACTGGTAAAGTGGATCGGTCCAGAACCGAGTTCACGTGAAAAGGATATCTGCGCATGACGAACCTACAAGAAGGCATTACAAACCCACCGATCGACGACTTGTTGGACAAGGTGGACTCGAAGTACCGCCTCGTCTTGTTCGCCGCCCGGCGCGCCCGTCAGATCAACGCGTACTATTCCCAGCTAGGCGAGGGCCTGCTCGAAAACGTCGGGCCGCTCGTCGACGCCAGTTCGCAGGAGAAGCCGTTGTCGATCGCGTTGCGTGAGATTGAGGACGGGTTGCTGGACTGCCAGGAGATTGACCCGGAGGCCGAGGCGGCCGCCCGGGAGGAGGCCCTGAAAGAGTCGGCCTTCGACTTCACCAACCCCTTTGCCGACGCCGATCTCTGAGCGGGCCCATGCGGAAGCTGTTCACCTCGGAGTCAGTGACCGAGGGGCATCCCGACAAGATGGCGGACGCCATCTCCGATCACGTCCTTGACGCGTTGCTCGCGCAGGATCCCCTGAGCCGGGTCGCTGTCGAAACTCTGTTGACGACCGGCGCGGTCATCGTCGCCGGCGAGGTGACGACCAGGGGGTACGCGGATGTCGCCCAGATCGTCCGCGACACCGTCCGGGACATCGGCTACACCTCCTCCAAAGTGGGCTTCGACGGGAACTCGTGCGGGGTCATGGTGGCGATCGGCAACCAGTCGCCCGACATCGCCCAGGGGGTCGACCAGGCCGAGGAGTCGCGGGACGGCTCCGCGGAGGCGTACGACCACCAGGGGGCGGGCGACCAGGGTTTGATGTTCGGTTACGCCTGCCGCGAGACCGAGGTGCTGATGCCGCTGCCGGTCCACCTCGCCCACCGGTTGGCGGAGCGGCTGGCCCGGGTCCGGAAGACCGGTGCCATCGACTACCTGCGCCCGGACGGGAAGACCCAGGTGACGGTCGCCTACGAGGACGACCGGCCGGTCGGACTGGACACCGTCGTCGTCTCGGCCCAGCACGACCCCGGCGTGAGCGCGGCGACCATCCGGGCGGATGTGATCCGCGAGGTCGTGACCCCGGTGGCCGAACGGTACGGGCTCACCCTCGACGGGGTCCGGGTTTTCGTCAATCCGACGGGCAACTTCGTCATCGGCGGGCCGATGGGCGACGCCGGTGTCACCGGCCGGAAGATCATCGTCGACACCTACGGAGGGGCCGCCCGCCACGGCGGTGGCGCCTTCTCCGGCAAGGATCCGTCGAAGGTGGACCGCTCGGCGGCGTACGCGTTGCGCTGGATCGCGAAGAACGTCGTCGCGGCGGAGCTCGCGTCACGCTGCGAGATCCAGGTGGCGTACGCGATCGGCCGGGCGCACCCGGTCGGGTTGTACGTCGACTGTTTCGGTACGGCGGCGGTCCCGGAAACCCAGATCCGTGACGCGGTTCTCACGGTCTTTGATCTCCGGCCGAAGGCGATCATCGACACGCTGGACCTGCTGCGTCCTATCTACGCCAAGGTGACGAACTACGGACACTTTGGCCGTACGCTTGACTGTATGACATGGGAGTTGACGAACCGGACCGAGGCCTTGGCCGCCGCCGTCAGAGGCTGAAGTACGAGGGCGATGATCGCGCAGGTTTACGTCGATGTCGGCGTTCCGCACCTGGATCGCGTGTTCGACTATGCCTGGCCGCCGGAGTGGGCGGACCGTGTGCGGCCCGGAATCCGGGTCAAGGTCCGCTTCAGCGGCCGTCTGCTTTCGGGCCTGGTCGTCGGTGTGGCCGCGACCTCCGAAGCGGCGAAACTCCAGCCCCTCACCCGGATCGTCTCGGACGAGGTCGTGCTCCCCGCTTCGTCGGTGGCGCTCATCCGGGCGGTGGCCGATCACTGCGCCGGGACCTTCATGGATGTGGCCCGACTGGCGCTGCCGCCCCGGTACGCCCGGGCGGAGACGGCCGGGCCCCGGGTAGTGGCCGACCCCGTGCCACCGGAGCGGCGGGCCTCGGCACTCGACCAGTACGGGGGCGGCCCGGGACTCCGCGCGGCGCTCCGCGGCGGGAAGTCGCCCAGGGCGGTGTGGACACTCACACCAACGGCCGCCCCGGCGGGCGACTGGGCCGACGGAGTCGCTGGCCTGGTCGCGGACACCCTCGCCGGTGGCCGGGGGGCGCTCGTCCTGGCCCCTGACCGCCGGGACTGTGACCGCGCGGTGGCGGCGATCAGCCAGGTCGTGGACCCGCGCCTGGTGGTCACCCTCACGGCCGACCAGGGGCCGGGCGCCCGTTACACCGCCTTCCTGACGGCGGTGCGGGGCGGGGCTCGCGTCGTCGTCGGTACGCGCGCCGCGGCGTACACCCCCGTACTAGATCTGGGCCTCATCGTCGTCTGGGACGAGGCGTCGTCATCGTTCGCCGAGCCGCGCTTCCCCTATCCGGCGACCCGCGACGTGGTCGCCATCCGGGCCGCCCAGACCAAGGCCGCGGTGGTCTTCGCCGCCTACTCCCGGTCGGCCGAGATTGAGGACTGGGTCGGCAAGGGCTGGCTGCGGCCGTTGGCACCCGGACCACGACAGTGGGCGCCGCTGATCCGGGTGGCCGCGCACGACGACCGGGGTCTCGCCCAAACGGGCGCCGACCGGGCCTCCCGTCTGCCCCACGCGGCGTTCGAGGCGATCCGGGCGGGCCTCACGCGGGGACCAGTCCTCGTGTCGGTGCCCTGGCTGGGGTACCGGCGCAACTTCTCGTGCCGGGCCTGCGGCGAACCGATGCGGTGCGCCTGCGGCGGCGGGTTCGCGGAGCGGAGTTCCGGGCAGGTCGCCTGCGGCGTGTGCGGGCGGTCGACCGCGGACTGGGTCTGCGGGTGCGGCGCGCGGCGGTGGCGGGCCCAGACGATCGGGTCGGCGCGGACCGCCGAGGAACTCCGGTCGGCCTTCCGGCAGGTCGACGTGCTGCGGTCGGACTCCGAGAGCCGGATCGAGCGCCTGCCCGCCACGCCGGCCCTCGTCATCGCGACCCCGGGGTGCGAACCGGCGGCGGTGGGCGGCTACGCCGCGGCCGTGATCCTGGACGCGCAGGCCTGCCTCAACCGGCCCGACCTGCGCGCCGGTGAGGAAGCGGTCCGGCGCTGGCTCCGCGCGATTGCCCTGGTCCAGCCGGGTGGCGACGGTGGTACCGTGGTCATCGTCGGGCAGGGTACCGACCGGGCGGTCCAGGCCGTCCTCCGTGTCGACCCCGTCGGGTTCGCGGAGCGGGAGTTGGCCGACCGGCGCGAGGCGGGGTTCCCGCCGGCGACCCGCATGGCCACCTTTTCGGGAGATGAGGCGTCGGTGGACGAGGTCGCCCGGGCGCTCGGCGCCGCCGGGGTGGAGACTCTGGGACCGCTCCAGGAGATCGATAGCGCGGATTTCCGCCTCGTCGCCCGGGTGGCCGCGGCCCGGGGGCAGGAGTTTGCCGCCCTGCTCGCCGGCCTGGCCGCGGCGCGGGGACAGGGCAAGAAGACGGGCCAGCTGGTGTGGCGGCTGGACCCCGAGTGGCTGGGAGGCTGATGAAACTATTGTTTACTGGAACGCCGGCGGTCGCCGTACCGGTTGCGGAACGGCTGGCGGACCTGTACGACGTGAGCGCGGTTCTGACCCGGCCGCCGGCCCCTCAGGGTCGCGGCGCGCGCCTCGT
>JAIRVA010000221.1 GCA_031254155.1 Propionibacteriaceae bacterium | reverse complement strand
GAAGCTTTCGGGCGGCAACCAGCAGAAGGTCGTCGTGGCCAAGTGGATGTTCACCGAGCCGGTCCTCGCCATCTTCGACGAGCCCACCCGTGGCATTGACGTGGGGGCGAAGTACGAGATCTACGGCCTGGTCAACGACCTCGCCGACCAGGGCAAAGGCGTTCTGCTGATCTCGTCCGAACTGCCGGAACTGCTCGGCGTGTGCGACCGCATCTACACCATCTTCGAGGGGCGCATCACCTCGGTCACCGCCGCCCGCGACGCGACCCAGGAATCTCTCATGCGCCAGATGACCGACACCTATCAGGGAGCTCATTCATGAAACACGTCTCGCAGATCTTCGGCGGCAACCTCCGTCAGTACGGCATGGTCGGCGCACTGGTCCTGCTGGTGATCTTCTTCCAGTGGCAGACCGCCGGGAAGATGATCACGCCGACGAACTTCCAGAACCTGTTGAACGGCAACTCGTACGTCCTCATCATCGCCATCGGTATGTTGTTTGTCATCGTCACCGGCCAGATCGACCTCGCCCCTGGCTCGGTGGCGGCGGTCGTCGGCATCTGCGTGGCCATGTCCATCCAGAAGGGCGACGCCTGGTGGTGGGTCGGGGTACCCGTCGGCGTCGTCGTCGCCCTCGGCGTCGGCGTCGGGCTCGCCCGGACGTACCGCCGGAAGCGGCAGGCCGGACTGGGCTCCACGATCGCGGTCGGAGTCGGTACGGCCATCGTCTTGGGTGGCGCGGTCGGCGTCGGGGTCTGCCTGCTCATCGCCGCGTTCGGCATCCCGTGGTGGGGCGGTGTCCTCATCGGGCTGGGCGCCGGGGCGCTCATCGGGGCCTGGCAGGGCGCCTGGCTGGCGTACATCGGGGTACCCGGCTTCATCACGACGCTGGCTGGCCAGATGTTGTTCCGCGGTGTCTACCGCTGGATCGGCAAGGCCCAGTCCATCCCGGTGCCGAAGCCGATCCAGTACATCGGCGGCGGCTACCTGCCCGAGTGGGGACCGAGTACCGGTCTCAACAACTCCACGCTGCTGCTCGGCATCGTCGCCATCGTCGTCATCGCGGTGCTCGAGTTCCGCCGCCGGGGCAAGCTCGTGCGCGCCGGCATGGCCGTCCCCCACCTGTGGGTCGCCGTCGTCCGCCTCGTCCTGCTCGCCGTCGTGATCGGCGGCCTGACGTACCTCTACGGTTCCGGCCCGGTGGGGACGTCGTTCCCGGTGACGGGGTGCATCCTCACGGTGTTCATCCTGGTGTACAACTTCCTCGCGACGCGGACGACCCTCGGCCGGGGCGTGTACGCGGTCGGCGGCAACCGGATCGCCGCCGGCCTCACGGGCATCAACACGAAGAAGATCTACTTCCTGGCCATGGCCAACGTGTCGTTCCTGGCCGGCGTCGCCGCGGTCATGTACGTGGGCCGCGCCCGTTCCACCGGGCCGTCCGACGGTACGGGCTGGGAGCTCGACGCCATCGCCGCCGTGTTCATCGGCGGGGCCGCGGTGTCGGGTGGTGTGGGTACGGTGTTCGGCGTCCTGGTCGGCGGCCTCGTCATGGCCGCGCTCAACAACGGGTTGTACCTCATGGGCGTGAGTTCCGACTTGATGAGCATCATCAAGGGCTTGGTACTGCTCGTGGCCGTCGCCTTCGACCTCTACAGCAAGGCCCAGGGGCGGCCGTCCATCATCGGCAGCCTCCAGCGCGGCCTCAAGCGGGGGAAACCGGAACCCGCCACCTCACTCGTCCACGCGCCCAGCGTGGCCCCGGCGGTCGCACCGGCCGTCGCCCATGACACCGGGACTCCCGGTTCGTCCGACTTCGACGACGCGGCACCCGCTGATGTCATCGAGAACGCTCCCCCCGGAGCAGCTAAGTAGGGGGCGCCTGCCCCCGGGAAACGCACCGATTGGTGCCTCAAGGAAGGTCAAGAATGAATAAAGTTAGAACCACTTTGCTGGTGGCGGGTGCCGTCTCGGCGCTCGTCCTCACCGGCTGTGGCAGCAATGATCGTGGTAGCAGTACCGCGACGACGAGCGGCGCGGCGACATCGACCGCCACCGCTGCCACCACGACGGGCGCACCGTCTGGGCTGGTCGGCAACCAGCTGTACCTCCCCGGCTTCGCCGCTGGCTCGACGGTCGGCATCTCGCTGCCGCAGAAGACCTCGGAGAACTGGGTACTCGCCGAAGGCCTGTTCAATAACGGTCTGAAGGCCGCCGGCTACACCGGCATCGTGTCGTTCGCCGACGGCGGCGTCACCGAGCAGCAGAACCAGATCCAGGCGCAGATCGAGCAGAAGGCCAAGGTCATCGTCATCGGTGCCATCGATGGCTCGCAGCTCGGCACGCAGCTGGAGGCGGCCAAGCAGTCCGGCGCGTCCATCATCGCGTACGACCGGTTGCTCATGAACACCCAGGACGTCGACCTGTACATCGCGTACGACAACTGCAAGGTCGGCACTCTCCAAGGTACCGCGCTGCTCGAAGGCCTCCAGGCCTCCGGCAAGCCGTCGCCGTGGAACGTCGAGCTGATCGCCGGTTCGCCGGATGACGCCAACTCGCTCCCCTTCTTCGACTGCGCCATGAAGGTGCTGCAGCCGAAGATCGACGACGGTACGCTGAAGATCCCGTCGGGCCAGACGACCCGCGAGAAGGTCGCCACGCAGGGCTGGCTGGCGGCGAACGTCCAGACCCGCTTCGACGCGATCATGTCCGGTTACTACACCGGTGACACGACCCTCAACGGCATCCTGTCCCCGAACGACACCCTGGCCCGCGCAGCCGTCACCTCCGTCGAGGCGGCTGGCAAGCCCGATCCTGTCGTGACCGGTCAGGACTCCGAAGTCGAGTCGATCAACTGGATCGCCCAGGGCAAGCAGTACTCGACGATCAACAAGGACACCAACAACCTGGTGGCCAAGGTGATCGACACCATCAACACGATCCAGAAGGGCCAGCCTGTCGCGGTCAACGACACCTCGTCCTACGACAACGGCGTGAAGGTCGTTCCGGCCCTCCTGCTCGAGCCCGTCATCGTGACCAAGGCCAACCTGTGCACGGCGTACGATCCCTCCACGGCGGCCGGCCAGGCTGCCGCGGCGACGGACCTTTGCAAGAAAGGCTAAGTCCTGACTCACACGTTGGCCCGCTCTCCCTGGGGAGAGCGGGCCAACGTTTGTCTTACCTTGAACCAGCGAGGGTTAGTCGGCGAGGGGTCCGTAAGGGAGGCCGAGAGCGGTGAGCCGCGCCTCGCCCCCATCCTCCTCAGTCAGGACCCACAACCCGTGTTGGGTGACCGTGATGGTGTTCTCCCAGTGCGCCCCGACGGAGGCGTCGCTCGTCACGACGGTCCACTCGTCGTCACGGACGTCCGTCGCGTACCCGCCCAGCGTCGCCATCGGCTCGATGGCCAGACACATCCCCGGCTCGATGACGGGGCTGCGGCCGGAGGTCCGGTAGTTGGGAATCTCGGGCGGCTGGTGCATGTGGTGGCCGATGCCGTGGCCGGTGTACTCCCGGACGATCCCGTACCGCCCGCTGTGTTTCAGCGAGGCCTCGACGGCCGCCGAGATCTCGGTGATCGTACCGCCCAGCCGCGCCGCGCCGATCCCCGCCCACAGCGACGCCTCGGTGGCCTGGTTGAGCTGCGCGACCGGGGGCTCGACCGCGCCGATCTCCACCGAGCGCGCCGCGTCGCCGTGATACCCCTCGACGCTGGCGCCGAAGTCAATCGACAGCAGGTCGCCCGCCTGCAGCACCCGGTCGGAGGGGATCCCGTGGACCACCTCGTCGTTGACCGAGAGACAGGTGACGGCGGGGTACGGCGGGACACCGTACCCCGGCTCGTACTTCAGGAAACTCGACGTTGCGCCGGCCCGCGCCAAAACCGCGACCGCGACCGCGTCCACCTC
>JAIRVA010000215.1 GCA_031254155.1 Propionibacteriaceae bacterium | reverse complement strand
AGGCCCACCACGCGGCGGTGGTCCGTCGGCTCGTCCCCGGTGAGACCGTCACCCTGGCCGACGGGCGGGGGAGCGGGGTGACGGGGACGGTGGCGGCGGTCACCAAGACCGTGGTGACGCCCGCCGGGACCTTCACCGACACGCTGCGCTTCGTCCGCACGCGCCCTTCGCCGTAACAGTCCGGGCACGGGTGCTCGATCATGGTCCCGTACCCCCGACAGCTCGGGCAGGGTGAGGACGTCCGGATGTCACCAATGAAGGAGCGTTGTATCTGGGTGACCTCGCCCCGGCCCTGGCAGGTCCGGCAGGTTTGGGGTTTCGTACCGTCCGCCGCGCCCGCGCCCGCACACGACCCGCACACCACGAGGGACTCAATCGTCATGTCGCGAGTCGTCCCGAAAGCCGCCTCGACCAGCGCTAACGACAACCGCTCCAGGCGGTCCTGCCCGCGCGCGACCCGCGAACGCGGCCCCCGTGAGCCCACGTTCCCGCCGAACATCGCGTCCACGATGGTCGTGAAGTCGAAGCCGCCGCCGAAGCCCGGGAAGCCGCCCATCCCGCCGCTGCCCATCGGATCGCCGCCGCGGTCGAAGAGACTCCGCTTCTGCGGGTCCGACAAGACCTCGTACGCTTCGCCGATCTGTTTGAACCGCTCGGCCGAGCCCGCCTCCGTCGCCACGTCGGGGTGATACTTCATGGCGAGCTTGCGGTACGCCTTCTTGATCTCCTCCTCGGACGCATCCTTGGGCACGCCAAGTACGGAATAGTAGTCAGTTGTCATCTCATCCTTCGGCCAGAATCCGGCTCACATAACGGGCGACGGCTCGTACGGAGGCCATCGTCGACGGGTAATCCATGCGCGTCGGGCCGACGACGCCGAGCCCGGCCCAGACATCGTCCGCACCGTAGCCGCTCGCGACAATGGAAGCGGTCGACAGGTTTGCGTGTTCGTTTTCCTGACCGATGCGTACGGTCACATCGCCCGACGCCTCGCCCAGGAGCTTCAGCAAGACGACCTGCTCCTCAAGAGTGTCGAGGACAGGCCGGATCGACGTCTCGAACTCGTCGGAAAACTGGGTGAGGTTGTTGATCCCGGCGACGGCGATCCGGGTCGGGTGGTCGCTCGCCAAGACATCCAGGACGCCGGTCACGACCTCGACCCCGAGCGCCCGGCACTCCAGGGGCAAGCTCGTCGTGAAGTCGGCCAGCACCTCCGCCGCCCGGCGCGGGCCCAGCCCGCCCAGGGCGTCGTTCAGGCGGTCGCGGAGCATCAGGAACGTCGCCTCCGTGGCCGCGCCGCAGTTCACGGCCCGCTGGGCCACCTTCCCCAGCGAGTTGACGACGATGAGCAGGCCACGTGCGTCGTGGAGCGGGATGATATCGACCCGCCGGATCACCGCGGAGGTCATGGCCGGATACTGCATGATCGCCACCTGCGAGGTGACCTGGGCGAGCAGGCGGACCGTCCGAGTCACGATGTCGTCGATGTCGACGGCGCCCGTCAGGAAGGCCGTGATGGCCCGCTTTTCCGCGTTGGTCAGGGGTTTCACGCTGGCGAGACGGTCAACGAAGAAACGGTACCCCTTGTCGGTGGGGATCCGCCCGGCCGAAGTGTGCGGCTGGGTGATGTACCCCTCCTCCTCCAGCGCGGCCATGTCGTTGCGCACTGTCGCCGGGCTGACATCCAGGTGGTGCCGCTCCACGATCGCGCGCGACCCCACCGGCTCGCGCGAGCGGACGTAGTCGGTGACAATCGCCCGCAGGACCGCGAGCTTCCGGTCGTCGAGCATGTTCACCTCCCTCGCCACTGGCACTCAAAGTCTACGAGTGCTAGTTTAGCGCGGATCACCGGGACGAGACGAGACGGGCAGCCGGATGCTGCTGGCGCGCTGTGAGTAGAAATCTGATGCGCTGTCGAGTGGCACAATGTCTGGGTCGATCCACGCGGTGAAACGTCGAGCCATCTGGTCCAGCGTCTCCCGGGGCGCGGTGACGCTGCCACCATCGGCGTCGCTGATATCCGCCGGGTCTGTTTGAGTGGCGCTCATCTTCTGTCCTTCCCACACTCATCGTACTTTGACTGCGGGTCCGAAGCGATGAGTCGGTACGCTTGAACCATGGATTTCAGCGAGGTACGAACGGGTATCTTCACCAGCGTGCTGGATGAGGCGGACGCCGTCGTCACGGTGGTCGTGGGCGAGTCGGGGTGCCTGTTGGTGGACACGGGGTCGTCCCCGACGGTCGGCGCCGCGATCCGGGCGGGCGTGCTTACCCTTACCGACAAACCCCTTCAAGCCGTCGTCCTGACCCACGCTCACTGGGACCACGCCCTCGGACTGGCGGCGTACACGGATGTTGAGACCATCGGCCACGAAAACCTCGCCACCGACATTGGTTGTACAGAAAACGTCACGTGGGCTCGTCGCCACGGTGTCGACCTCACCCACGTCGCCCTGCCCACGACCCGCCTGGGCCTCATCGCCGCCCGCGATCTGGGCGGCGTCACGGCCGAGATCGCGTCGTACGGCCCCGCCCACACGCGGTCGGATCTCATCATCGCCGTACCCGGGCGCGGCGTCATCATCGTGGGTGACCTGGTCGAGTCTGGCCCGCCGCAGTTCGACGAGACCTCCAGCCTGGACGGCTGGGTCCGCACGCTGGACTCCCTGTACTCGCTTCTCAAAGACACCACCGTGGTCATCCCCGGCCACGGCGCGCCGCTCGGGCCGGGCGAGATCGCCCACTTCCGCACGGGCCTGGCCGGCATCTGGGACCAGGCCGAGTGGGCGTTCTACCGCGGCATCCCGGAACGGGAGTTGTACGAGTACGACAACCTCGAATGGCCCTGGGACCGTCCGACCGCCGAAGCCGGCATCGCCGCCGCCTACCGCGAACTCGCCACGCGGCCCGTACCCGTGGCGGCCCCCACGTTCTGACCCAGGTGGGCGATGTACCCGTCGCGATCAGGCGTACATCTGGGCCGCCTGCCGGATGTCATCCGCAAACTGCTGCAAGTCGTCAATAGTGGTCAGGTCGTGCAGAGTTTCTGTTCTACCGCCAGCCCCGTCGGGCGCGAAGACACCGACACGCCGCTGCTTGGGGTTGTTGAGGTACAGCCGTACGACCGGTTTCCGATTGTTGTCATCGACCAGTACAGACATGTAGTGGAGCCCGTCGCGGTACGCCAGGCGCGACCCGGCGACCACCGACAAGCAGTAGGACTTGACCATACCGAAGGCCTCCAGCTCCTCCGGGGTGGTCTCGGGCATCGCCCTCGTCGGTTCCGGGTTCGACGGCTCCTCCGCCTGACGGGCCGGCGCGTCGGCGGCGGAGTCATCTTGCAGCGCCTTCTTCAGCCGCGTGCTCGCTTCGTCATCGAGCAGTTGATTCGCGGCTTCGGCGAGAAAACCGGTGAACTCCTCCGTGATCTTGGTGGTCACCGGGCGACGATAGACACGCCTGGTGATCAGCCGGACGAACTCCTCACTGGGGTTGCGCAGTTCGTTGCCCAGAACCTGTTTCATTTCGACGATGTACTTGAGCCGCCTCGCCGTCGACAACACCCCGTCAAGATCGAACGACTCCTTGCCCAGCTTCTTGAGATGGGCGATTGAGCGGGTCGGCACATCCGTGATGTCGATCCGCAGGAAGGGCTTGGCATCCATAACATTGGACTCGTCCAAGTCCGAATAGAACTCGTAGATCCTGCCGTTGGTCAGTAGCGCGATCTTGGCTTTCGACACCGTGAAATAGCGGAACAACTGAGATGCGTTCTCAAGGGTCAGATCGGTCCTGATCTTTTTGCACTCGACAAGGATCTGGACGGCGCCACCCTGCATGATGGCGTAGTCAATCTTCTCACCCTTCTTGATCCCGACATCGGCGACAAACTCCGGCACGACCTCCAAGGGGTTGAACACGTCGTATCCGAGCACCTGCGAGATGAAAGGCATGATGAAGGCGTTTTTGGTGGCCTCTTCGGTTTCAATGAGCGCCTCATGATCGCGTACGCGCTTGCCCAGCGAGACGACAGCTTCTGCAATGTCCATCCGAACCTCCCCCGAGTGAAGATGCCTCACAATATCACACCACGGTTGGCTGCGCGTCGGTCACGGTACCAACAGGCTCGCCGTACCCACCATGATCAGACCCAGGCCGAGCAGGGATTTCCAGCCCAACTTTTCCCGCAGGACGAAGAAACTGAACACGATGGTCACGAGGATGCTGAGTTTGTCGATGGGGACCACCACGCTGACGGGACCCGTCTGCAGGGCGCGGTAGAAGCACAACCACGACAGGCCCGTGGCGAGGCCGGACAACCCGATGAACAGCCAGCTTCGCTTGTCAATGTGCTTGTTGTCACGCTGCTTGCGCTGCATGAGGACGATCAGCCAGGCCAGGACGAGAACGACCATAGTCCGGATGGCGGTACCGAGGTTTGACTCCACGCCGACAATGCCGACCTTGCCCAGGATGGCCGTCAGGCTGGCGAACACCGCGGAGAGGATCGCGTAGACCAGCCACTTGTACCCCGTGGCCGCGACCGGACCGGCCACCTTGCGTTCGATCATCACGTACGTACCACCGCCGATGAGCACCATTGCCACCACCTTGAGCCACGTCAGCCCCTCACCGAAGAGGATGAACGAGAGGAGCATCGTGAGCACCGTACTGGACTTGTCCACCGGCACCACTTGGTTGACGTTCCCGATCTGCAGGGCGCGGAAGTAGCACAACCACGACCCGCCGGTGGCCAGGCCCGACAGAACCAAAAAGACGACAGTTTTCTGGTCAAGGCTGGCGATTTCGCCCTGGGAGCCCACGACGAAGACCATCAGCCACGCGAAAACGGCCACGACCACCGTCCGCAACGCCGTCGCCAGGTTGGAGTCAACCGCCTTGATCCCGATCTTGGCTAGGATCGACATCACCCCGGCGAAGAGGGCCGAGCCCGCCGCGTACGCAATCCACATAGTTCCCCCTCGGCCTAACCCGTCCGCACCTTGTCCAACGCCCGCCGGACGTGGTGCGCGACCTCGACCACCGCCGCCCCGCCGCCGCCGATCACGACGGCGAGCCACCACTCGCCCACGGGCAGGTGCAGTTCAAGGAAGTCCCGCGCCGCGGGCAAAGCAAAGGCGCCGACGGCGAGGGCGACCATCGCCGCGATGGTCAGGACCTTCCACCAGTTCAGCGGGCGGGCGAGTACGCCGAGCAGCCAGAACGCCACGATGAAGACCACGATGAGCGCCAGGGTGCTGCGCCCAGCCACCACGCCGCCGCCCAGCGCGTACGCCAGGAAGGCCGCCAGGCCCGCCGCGATCCCCGCGGGTACCGACAGGCCCAGGACGCGGGTAAGGAACCCCGGCACGTACCGCCGCTTGTTGGGCCCAAGCGCCAGGATCGCCGCCGGGATGCCGATGGTCAACATGGAGAAGATGGTCATGTGCCGGGGCAGGAAGGGGTACGCGACCCCCAGGATCGCCGTCGCGACAATGATGCAGGCGCTCATGACGTTCTTGGTCACGAACAGCGATGCCACCCGTTCGACGTTGCCGATGAGACGGCGACCCTCCGCCAAAACCTGCGGCATGTGG
>JAIRVA010000199.1 GCA_031254155.1 Propionibacteriaceae bacterium | reverse complement strand
AGCTTCATTTGATCAATTTTCCGGTTTGCAGCAAGTCAGACATGCAGGCACCCGTCCTGATCGCGTTATATACTCAAATATATAGAGGAAGGGTATCATGACCATCACAAGCGTGGATCTTGACAGCGACCTGCTCACTCAGGCGAAGGAACTCACCGGCCAGCGGACAACCCGTGCCGTGGTCGACCTGGCGCTGCGACGACTCGTCGCCGCTGGGCACAAGCAACACCTGCTCGCGGGTATCGCCGCCTTGGACTTCGTCCCCGCTGGCTTGGGCGCTCCAACCCGCGACTACCCCGACGAGGCATCGTGACGGACTACCTGGTCGACAACTCGGCATGGTCACGGTACATCCAAGCGATGCCTCACGTTGTGGCCCGGCTGGACCGGATCGCCTTGTCACCGGCTGATCTCTTCGTGACCTGCCCGCCGCAAGTGTTGGAACTGTGCCATTCGGCGCGCAACCTCGCCGAACACCGCCGGGCCCAACAAGCCATCGCCTATGGGTTCCCCCTCCCGAACCATCCCGATAAGACAACGGTGCTCGCGATCCAGCAGGCGCTGTGGGCCGCGGGCAAGGTCCGGGCCGCCGGGCCGTTGGACATTCTCATCGCGGCCTACGCCGTGCTCAACGACGCCGTCGTCATCTCCTGCGACCGGGACTTCTGCCACCTCGCCCGCGCTTACCCCGCTTTGCGCCAGGAGTACCTGCCACCCGTTTCCTAAGCGGTTGTACCTACTACCTTGCATTGCATGATAGTAGGTGGTACCTTTTACCCGGAGGTGATAATGTCCACGCAATTGAAGAAGGGCGCGCTGGAGTTGTGCGTACTCGCGCTGTTGCGCGACCAGGACCGGTACGGCTACGAGCTCGCGACGACGATCTCCGAAGAGATCGAGGTGACGCTCGGGACGATCTATCCGCTGCTCAAGCGGATCAAGGAGGTGGGGTACGTGTCGACGGAAGTACGGGAGTCCGCCGACGGGCCGGCCCGCAAGTATTACCACCTGACCGCGGCGGGGCGGGCCGCGTTCGCCCGGAGCCTCGACGAGTGGACCCGCTTCACGACCAGCATCAACACCATGATTGGAGCACACGATGACCAAGGCTGATTTCCTGGCGGCGCTCGCCGCCGCCCTCCGTACCCACGGCGTGGCGGCGGACGACCTGCTCGCCGATTTCAACGACCACTTCGACGAGGCACTGCGGGCGGGCAAAACGGAAGCGGAGATCTGTGCCGTCCTCGGCGACCCCGGCGCAATCGCCGCCGAGTTGGGTGACATGACCCCGCCGGAACCCCAGAGCCAGACCGTCCCCGGGCCGGAACCCGCCGCCGACGCCGCCGTCGTCGTTCACCTCACCAGCGCGAACCTGCGCTGCGAACCCGCCGACGGGCCAGAACCGGCGGTGGAAGTGTGGCGGGGCGGCCAGCGCGTCGACGACGACACCATCCGCGTCACCGGAACCGCCGGCTCCCTCCGGGTCGTCCAGCACGCCGAGCCAGACCTCCTGCGCCGCCTGTTTTCCGCATTCATGGGGCTGACCGTGATCGTCCGGCTGCCGGGGAACACGCCCAGTCTCGCCGTCTACGTCGGCAGCGGCAACATCCGCGTCCAGAACCTCACGGTCGGCACCAGCCTCACCGTCGAGGGGAAGTCGGGTAACGCCCACCTCACCGCGGTGTGCGCGAGCCAGCTCACCGTCACCACCCGCTCGGGCAACCTGACGGTGGAGGACTGCGCGGGTACCCTCGTCGCGACCTGCCGTTCCGGCAACGTCCATGTCCGCTCCCACGAGGGCAGCGTGATCCGGGCCGCCGCGACCTCCGGCAACGTCCGGGTCGGGGCCGGCCGGATCTCCCAGGCGGCCGTCATCGAGACCAAGAGCGGCAGCGTGGACGTCGACCTGGGGTCGCTGGAGGCGGGCCTCGACCTCCGTTGCCTGTCGGGCAACATCACCTTCCGCGTCCAGGAGTTGGGCGGCGACATCACCGCCCGGACCGGCAGCGGGAACGTCACCGGGTACCTCAAACGCGACGTCCGGGCCGTGATCTATCAGGAGGCCAGAGGTCTCTCTGGCCAGTTCCCGGGTGCCCAGGGCGTCCCGTCGGCCGCTGGCGTACCCGTCGTCCACCTCGCCACCCGCAGCGGCTCAGCCAAGGTCAAACAACTGTAACCCGGTGCCGGTAGTTCGCTCATGGTAGAATCCGGCCATGAGCGGCAGTCTCAATCTGAAGAATAACACCGCGGTGACGGCGATCCGTTGTCTCGCCAGCCAGGACGAGGAACGACGACACTGTGAGGCTCAGCGCGTCGAGCGAGCACTTAGCGCTTACCGGGTCCACGCCACAAACCTGGGCGGTACGGATGATGACATGTACGACCCGATCGGGCTGCCCCGATGGTGATCGGTTCAGGCGGCCAGCCGGAGTCGCGGGCGAACGGCTGACTCGTCGGCCGCCCGGGGGGCGGCCACCAACGTACCATTGTCCCCCGGCAGCCGGACGCGGACGCTCTTCGGGCGTGGATAGCGCTTGGACGTGGCCCACACGCTCACCTCGCGACTGGTGAGGTAGCCCCAGCCCTCGCCCAGCCCTGCCCACCGGGGGTCGTCGAGCCCGAGGGTCGCCTCGGCGCCGGGCCACTCCCCCACGACGAGCAACACGCTTTCGGACTCCCGCAAGCGGGCCGCCAGCCGGGTCGCGTCCCCCGGCCGGACCGGTCCCGCCGGCCGGACGGCCACCACCGGCAGCGCGGCCCCCAGGGCCGCGACCACCGCCAGCCAGCGGTCGCCGGGGGCCGGGACGAGCGCGAGACGCTCGAGCGTCACCCCGGCCAGCGCGGCCGCCTCCGTCCCGAAATCCGGCAGGCCGACGATCCCGCACCACAGCCCGTCCCGCGAGGGAGCCGCCAACAGCGCGGCCAGCAGCGCGGCCGACGTGAGGCAGTACGCCGCCCCCGGCTTCAGCCCCCCGTCGGGCAGCAGCGGTGCGAGCAGGGGATCCACCGGGCGGACGGGACCACGTCCCCGCGTCTCCAGCGCCTCCACCTGGGCGCGCAACCGCGACACCACCACCGCCCGCGGGGTGGGTACTGTGGCGGCAAGACTCGGCATTCCCCCATTATCGAACTTTTGTTCGATAATGTCAAATCCTCGGTCCTCAGGGTGCGGACGCCCGGACAATCAGGTCGGCGTCGGTGGTCACCTGCCGGGGTGGTCCGGCGTACCCATCAAGGCGCTCCAGCAGCATCCGGACCGCGTGGTGGACCATGTCGTCTTTCCGCGGGTTGACGGTCGTGAGGGACGGCGACGTGAAGCGGTGGCGGGGCTGTGGAAACGGGCCCTCACCCTCGCCGTCGCCAAGCCGGGCATCGCGTTCACCACGACGGCCACGGCTCTGGTGACGATCGTCGTCTACGGCGTCGTCCCCGGCCTCATCCCAGTGTTCGGGATCGGTCTACCCCTGTGGCTCACGACGCGGTACGTTTTAGCAACGGGGGTGCTCGCGGGGACAACGACTCCCACCGTACAACCACGCTAGGAGGCGCCATGGGACTCGTCGCCCACCCTCATCCCCCGTTGGGCTGGAACTCGTGGGACTGTTACGGTACCACCGTGACCGAGGCGGAGGTCCTGGCCAACGCCACGTACCTGGCCGAGCACCTGGCCGACGCCGGCTGGGACACGGTCGTGGTGGACATCGACTGGGCCGACCCCACGGCGAAAGCCCACGGCTACAACCGCAACCCCCCGCTGGTGATGGACTCCTGG
>JAIRVA010000179.1 GCA_031254155.1 Propionibacteriaceae bacterium | reverse complement strand
CACGCCCTGTTGCACTGGGAGGACTTCGGGGCTGGCAACGCACACCGCATCCTCGCCCGCTACCAGGACGAGTGCTGTACGTTCAACGACGACATCCAGGGTACGGCGGCCGTCGTGCTGGCCGGTGTCCTGGCTGCCGTCCGTCTCAAGGGCGAGCGCCTGGCCGACCAGCGGATCGTGATCTACGGGGCGGGTACGGCGGGAGCCGGTGTGGCCGATATCATCCGGGCGGCAATGGTCCGCGAGGGCGTCCCGGAGGCCGAAACATACTCCCGCTTCTGGGCCTTCAACTCGGCCGGGTTGATCGTCGAGGGCTGCGACCGGATCCGCGACTTCCAGGCGCCGTACGCGCGGCGCGAGAGCGAGGTGGCGGCCTGGGGTGGCAACCCGCACCGGCTGTCGCTCACCGAGGCGGTCACCCACATCGCGCCGACGATCCTGATCGGGACGTCCGCCCGCGCGCGGGCGTTCACCGAGGACATCGTCACCGCCATGGCCGCCCAGTGCGAGCGGCCCATCATCATGCCGCTGTCCAACCCGACATCAAAGTCCGAGGCCAACCCGGCGGACCTGCTGCGCTGGACGGGTGGCCGGGCGTTGGTCGCGACGGGCAGCCCGTACGACGAGGTGGAGTTCGACGGGACGGCGTACTCCATCGCGCAGGCCAACAACGCCCTCATCTTTCCCGGTCTGGGACTGGGGGTGTCGGTGGTCCGGGCGACCCGCGTCACCGACGGCATGATCTACGCCGCGGCCCGGGCGCTGGCGGGGCTCGCCAACGAGTACCGGCACGGTGCCGCCCTGTTGCCCTCGATCAGCAACCTGCGGTATGTGTCGTCCACGGTCGCCATGGCCGTGGCGCAGACGGCGATGGACGAGGGCGTGGCCGAGGTCCACCCGGAGGAGCTTATCCGCGCGGTCTATGAGCGCATGTGGAAGCCGAAGTACCCCGAACTGGAGATCCTCGACCCCATCTCCGCCGTACTGCCCGTGTGATCCCCGCGGGGATTCAGGGGGTACGCGGCCGCGGGTGTTCCTGTCTTGGTGAGATCGAGCATAGGCGATATAGTCGAGATGTGAGATTCACTTTCACCCGTACGGCCCGACGTCACCGAATAGGGAAAGCTCATGCGCTGACGGCTCTCGCCAACGCCGGGGATCCGACGATCGACCCCACCGGCGATCTCCGCTGGGTCGGTACCGATGATCGCGGGGCCACCCTTGAGCTGGTCGGTTTCACCGCGCAAGAGGATAGCAGTCTCATCGTGATCAAACACGTTATGCCCACGGAGTTCAGGAGGAAGTTATGAGTGACACGAGCCAGTATCGCTACGTTCCCGGGGTCTCTGAGGTTGGGGACATCGACCTCGACCGAACCGTGATTCACGATCAAAACGGCCGACGAGTCACGGAGGCAGTGGCCGAAGCCGAGTTTCGAGCCGCGCTCACGCGGCGGCGCAACCTCATTCCCGGTGCCAAGTCGCTATCCGGCGGATCGGTCCACTCCCCGCGTCTTCACGTCGTCGTGTCTACCGACACCGAGCGGCAGATCCGGGCCCGTGCCGCCCAGCAGCACATGAGCGTGTCACGCTGGCTGCGGACCGCTATCGAAAAGCAACTCGCGGGGTGAACCACCGGGGACACGGGGGTACCCAGGGGAGCGTCGGGGGCGGGGCCGGTTAGTCCCCCGCGGTGGCCGGCGAAGCGGGACAGGGCGCGGCATTTGTGCGACCATTGATGCATGAGCAACATGGATATGACCCACATTCTGGATGATCTGGCCGCCGGACGGATCGACGCCGCGGAGGCGAAACGACGGATCGACGCGCTGGGGGCCACCCCGGTGGCCGACCCCCCCGAACCCGTGGTGTCGACCGAGTGGCCGGAGCCCAAGGTGGTCCGCGTACCCCCAGAGGAAAAACCGGCGAGCGACCAGCCCCCGAAAGCCGACAAGATCAACGGCGTCTCGAAGGTGCTCGTCCGGGCGACGGCGCGCAAGGTCAAGATCATGGCGGACCCGCACGTTTCCACCGCCGCGGCGGAGGACGTCCACCAGGTGAAGCGGGACGGCAGTACGTTGGTCATCATTGGTGACAAGGAGTTCTCCGGGGTTGTGGACGCGCTGTCGTGGGCCCGGTCGTTGCGGGGCCTGGACGATGTCAAGGCGCTCGGCATCGGCAAGGAACTGACGGTCCGCGTCAACCCGACTCTCCCGATTGACATCGAGCTGACCGGCTGCTCGCTGGTGGTGACCGATCTGCCGCACATCGGCAAGGTCCGCCTGACGGCCGGAGTCGCGACCATCGCTGGTGCCCGGTCGATTGCCGACCTCGTCCTGCAGGCCGGCCAGGCGACCGTCTCGGGCCGCTACACCGACGGCTGGTCGCGGATTCGTTGCGAGTCCGGCCAGGTGATCCTCGAAGTGAGCGAGGATTCCGACGTCGTCGTCCGGGCCGACGCCCAGTTGGGCCGCATCTCCTGGGAGCCCCGCGACGCCGTTGACGGTGAGTTGACGCTGGGCCACGGTACGGCGCACCTGGATGTCGGCGTCGTCATCGGCCACGCGGCCGTCCGGGTCGTTTAGACCTACCGCAGCCCGGCGAACAGATCGGTCTCCGGCAGGTGTACGGCCACGGTCGAACGGACCAACTCATAATCCTCGACCGGCCACGCCGTGGCCTGGAGCGCGGTCGGGACCGCGAACCACCCGCCCACCGGATCGACCTGCGTCGCGTGGGCTTTGAGCGCCTCGTCGCGGACGTCGAACCAGTCGCCACACTCGATCTGTGTGGTCACGCGGTGGTCGAACGGGTCGTACACCCAGCCGGCGAGCCGCTCCGCGTACGGCGACTCCAGGCCCGCCGCCCGCGCCGCCGCATCCAGGGCCGCCCACTTCGCCCGCCGGAAGCTCATCTGGTAGTAGACCTTGGGCACCGTCCACGCACGCTCGCCGTACCGCTCCTGGTCAGCCGCGTACTCCAGGGCCTTCAGGCTCACCCGGTGGCACATGACGTGGTCGGGGTGGGGGTACCCGCCGGACTCGTCGTACGTCACGACGACGTGCGGGCGTAACCGGACGAGCACATCGGCCATCCGGGCGCCCGACTCGCGCAAATCCGCCGCTGCCAGACTCCCGGGCGGGAGGTCCGCCCACGGCTCGCCCAGCTGGAAACCGGAGTCCTCGTACCCCAGCCACACCTGGTCCACCCCGAGGACCGTCCGGGCGTGCTCCATTTCGCGGCGCCGGATGGCGGGCAGGTCGGCCCGCACCGCCGGGGTATCCAGCGCCGGGTTGAGGACGTCGCCGCGCTCGCCGCCGGTCAGCGTGAGGACGGTCACGCTCACCCCCTGCGCCGCGTACAGCGCCATCGTCGCGGCCCCCTTGGACGACTCGTCGTCGGGGTGCGCGTGGGCGCAGAGAAGGCGTAACTGTTCACTTGTGCGTGCTGACACCGTTTTGACCTCGCGTAAGGGATATTCTGTAGGGATGGATAATACGATCTGGCTGACCCAGGAAGCGTACGCCCGTCTGCGTGAGGAGTACGACTATTTGACTGGCGAGGGTCGCGCGATCATTTCTAAGCGTATCGGCTTGGCGCGCGATGAAGGCGACCTGTCCGAGAACGCTGGGTACCATGCCGCCCGCGAGGAGCAGGGGCAGGCCGAGTTGCGCATCCTACGGCTCAAGAACATCCTTGACACCGCCCAGGTGGGTGAGGTCGGCCAGGCGAACGACGTGGTCCGGCCGGGTACGACGGTGACGATCGCGTACGACGGCGACCCCGACGACACCGACACCTTCCTCCTGGGGGCCCGCGAGTTGCTGAGCCTGGACAACACGGTGGAGGTGGCGGTGTACTCGCCGCAGTCGCCCGTCGGCGCGGCCGTTCTCGGCCGGAAGGTGGGCGACGAGGTGACGTACACCGCCCCCAACGGCCGCCAGATCGCCATCACCATCCTGGACATTGCTGGTTTTTCCGCGTAGTGGCCGCGCTGCTCGCTGATATCACGCCGCTGCGGGCGTCGGTACCGTTCCGGCGCCTGTGGTGGGGTCAGGGTCTTGGCTCAATCGGGCGGCAGTTCACGGCGATGGCCGTGTCGCTGGAGGTGTACGACCTGACGGGCTCGACCTTCATGGTGGGGCTGCTGGGCGTCTTCGCCCTCGTACCGCTCGTGATCATGGGACTCTACGGCGGCTCCATCATCGACAACCACGACCGCCGGACGGTGGCGCTCGTATCGGGCCTCGTCATGTGGGCCGCGACGATCGGGCTGGCCGCCGAGGCGTGGTGGCACCTCGACAGTGTCTGGCTGTTGTACATCATGGTGGCCATCCAGTCCGGTGCCGGCGGGGTCAACTCGCCCGCCCGGACCGCCATCATTCCCCGGCTGGTCGACCGGTCACTGCTGCCCGCCGCCAACGCCCTCAACTCCGCGACGTGGACCTTCGCCCTCATGGCCGGACCGCTCGTCGGCTCGGTCCTGGTCGCCGCCTTCGGCTACCGGACCGCCTACACCGTCGATGTTGTGACCTTCACCGCGGCGCTGTACTCGTTGCTGCGCCTGCCGTCTGTCAAGCCCCTACGCCCGGACGCGCCGGGGGAGGCACCCGTGCGCGGGTGGCGGTCGGTGGTGGACGGGTTTGTGTTCCTCGGTACGCGGCCCAACGTCCGGATGACGTTCTTCCTCGACCTCGTCGCCATGGTGCTCGCCCAGCCGGTCGCGCTCTTCCCGGCCGCCGCCAAGGACATGATCGGCGGCGGTGACGTCACGGCGGGGTGGTTGTCGGCGTCCGTGGCGATCGGGTCGGTGCTCGCCCTGGTGTTCTCCGGCCCGCTGGGGAAGATCCGGCGGCAGGGCCTCGTGGTCGCCGTCATGGTTACGGGCTGGGGACTCGGGATCCTCGCCTTCGGGGCCGTGCTGATGGGCGTGGGGACGACGCACCCCGATCACGTCATCTGGTGGGCCCTCGCGGCCTCCGGGGTGGCGCTGGCGTTCGCGGGTGCCTGCGACGCGGTCTCCTCGGTCTTCCGCAACACCATCCTCCAGTCCGCCACCCCGGACCGGCTGCAGGGCCGGTTGCAGGGTATCTTCACCGTCACCGTCTCGGGCGGGCCGAACCTCGGCCGGGTGGTGTCCGGGTCGCTGGTCAGCGGGTTCGGCGCCGTGAGCACCGTACCCCTCGGCCTGGCTGCCCTCGTCGGCGGGGCGGCCTGCATGGCCGGGGCCGCGGTGCTCGCCCGCGTCAGCCCGCGATTTCTGCGGTACGACGCGCAACATCCGGAACCGTGACTACCGTGTCCTAAAGTCCGAGTATCGCCAACAGGGCTTGATCGATTGAGCGCAGTTCTTCGACGCTGACACGACCGGACCAATCGGCGAGTCTGGATTCGACGTCAAGAGCGGCTGTCTGCTCGACCAGCACTCGTGTGGGTACCCCGCCGATCTCAATCTCGGGACGAAAGCGGGCCGGTCGAGCGCTGGTCGATGTCGGCGCGACCAGCACCGTTGACAAGGGTAGATCGTCTGACTGGACGATCACGCCGTAGCGCTCGCCGGTTTGCTCGTGGCCCCTCGCGGTTCGAGAACTCCGCAGGCGAAAGATGTCACCACGCATCAGTGCCACCCATGAAAGCGAGGACGGCCTGGGCCTCGGCCCGGTCGTCCGGATCGTCGGCTAGTTCGAGCGCCTCGGTCCGCATGGCCTCGCGCTTGGCTCGCTCGGCAGCCTGGAGCAGTGTGTTCCGGATGATGTCGGACTTGGTTGCACGGGTCATCTCTTGTAGATAGTCCAGTGCGGCATCAACATCGGTATCCATTCGAACTGTCAGTACGCTCACGGGTCCATACTATCGCGGACGACATACATTATGACGGTCAGCGTGTCTGCTCACGGCTCCGGCTCATGGAGATAGCGATCCGGAGTTAAGGAAGTGCTGTCTGCTAGCGTTGGAGTACATGATGCAAGCTCGGAGGGTGGTATGACTGCACAGACAGGGCAAAAGGTACAGCTCAGTGTGCGAGTGGACCCGCGGGTGGTGAAGACGCTTGATGCAAAGGTAGCCGAAGCCCGTCGGGCGGGGAAGCGTGTCACGAAGGAGCGGCTAGTGTCTGATGCGGTGCTGACGACCTACTCGGACTCGGCCACCCGGTTGCCAGAGTTTAGTTGCGAGTGGGTGACAGATATCGATCCGTATTCCAACACGGCGCTGCTCGATTTCCTGGACGGTCATGAGGCGATCAGGTGATCGTCCTCGACGTGAATGTGCTTGTCGCGGCTTTTATGACGGGTCATCCTTCGCACGTTGCCGCTCAGAAATTTCTCCGCGAGTCGTTGGGCTCCGAAGAAGTGGCGATTCCAGATGTTGTGTGGAGCGGTTGTCTTCGCACGGTCACCAATCCGTCGATTTTCCGTCCGCCGCTGTGAGCGAGCCCGACTGTTCCTCGTGCCTGTCTTCCCGTCATTACACTCACGGGTTTTTGATATCGCAGCCACCACGCGTGGGCGAGTACGCCGGTACCTTCACTGCACTTGGGCCGCGTACGCCCAGGTGTGTTCGCCGGGGCCGACGGTGACGGCCAGATCCTCGGGGTGGAGCGGCAGCCGGACCGCCGCCGTGGCGCCTGCGGGTACGACGACCGTGGCGGTCATCTCACCCCCAGTCAACGCCCAGGAGACGGCGGCGAGCCCCAGCGGGGTGAGGTGGGACGTCGAGGCGTGGGTCAGCCCGCCGCCGGGGCGGGGGGCGACCGTGATCCGTGTCCACCCTGGCTCGGCCGCGGCCAGACCACCGACGACCCGGTGGATCCAGTCGCTGACAGCGCCTAACGCGTAGTGGTTGAGCGAGGTCATGCCCGTCCGGTACAGCCAGCCGTCGGGCTGGATCGCGTCCCAGCGCTCCCAGATCGTCGTGGCCCCCATGGTCACCGGGTAGAGGAACGACGGGCAGTCGGTTTGGAGCAGAAGCTTGTACGCGCCATCAAGGTGCCCGGTCGCCATCAGCGCATCGGCGATGAACGGCGTCCCCGCGAAGCCGGAGGAGATCGTGTACCCCCGCCCGGCCATCAGCGAGTTGAGCCGCTTGCCGGCGTACGCCCGCTGCCCGGCGTCGAGCAGGTCGAAGCAGAGCGCCAGGGCGTAGCCGGTCGAGGTTTCGCCCTTGACGATGCCGCGCTCGCTCACGTATTCCCGCCGGAACGCCGCCCGGACCCGGGCGTCCAACTCGGCGTAGCGGTCGGCCGCCGCCGACTCGCCGAGCAGGCCCGCGATCTGGGTCATCTGGGCGGTGGTCCGGGCGTAGAACGCCTGCGCGACCAGGTAGGGGTCCGTCTTGCCCCGGCCGGGCTCGCGCGGCGGGGCATCCGGGTCGCACCAGTCGCCGTACTGGAAACCGGTCGACCACAGATCGTGGTCGTCGAGCAGCGTGGCGACCTCGTCCACGAAGGAGCACATCGTCCGCCAGCAACGCCGCAGCACGTCGACATCCCCGTACTCCCAGAACATTTGCCAGGGGACGTTGACGATCGCGTCACCCCAGAGCGCGGTCGGCTGCGAGGGCCGCTGGTCGACGAGGGGGGCCGAGCGGGGCATGTTACCGACGCGCGTCTGCTCGATCATGAGATCGGTGAGCCAGGAACCGACGACGCCGCGGACGTCGTAGAGGTACGTGGCGGTCGGGATGAAGGCGTTGAGGTCGCCCGTCCAGCCCAGGCGTTCGTCGCGCTGCGGGCAGTCGGTCGGGAGGCCGACGAAGTTGCCCCGCATCGACCAGACCGTGTTGGCGTGGAAGCGGTTGAGCAGGGGATTTGAGCACTCGAACCAGCCGTGACGGGCCATGTCCGAGTGGATGACGACGGCGCGGACGGCGTCACGGTTGGGTTTCCACCCCTCGACCTCGGCGTACCGGAAGCCGTGGAACGTGAACCGCGGCTCCCAGGTCTCGCGGGGCTCGCCAGCGGCGATGTAGCGGTCGGTGGCCTTCGCGGTCCGGTTGGTCTCGCGCTCGAGCGCCCCCTCGGGCGTGAGCGACTCGGCGTGACGGATCGTGATGTCCTGCCCGCGGCGCGGGTTGTCGAGTATCAGACGGATCCAGCCGGTCAGGTTCTGGCCGAAGTCCAAGATGGGGTAGCCGGTGGGCGAGGTGGTGATCGCCGCGACCGGGAGTTCCTCGATGCGCCGGATGGGCGGCTGGACGCGGAGTTCGAGCGAGTCGAGGTTCCAGTCGTACCGGATCGCCGGGCCCCAGTCAGCGGGGATGAAGTCGGCGCGGCTCCAGCCTGGGGGCTCAAGACGGGCGTCAAACGTTTCCCCGTCGTACAGCCCGTTCGCCCGGACCCCGCCGACGCCGACCTGCCAGTCAGTGGCCTTGGTCGGCGCGGAGGAGGGTTCGGTGGGGACGACCGCGGTACGACCAGGGTAGGCCAGCTCCAGTTGCATGAAGAGGGCGGGGCGGTCGGCGTAGTGGTGGTTGGCGCCAGACCACATGAGCCGGCCCACCGCCCAGCCTTCGCCGACGATCGCCCCCAGCGCGTTGGGGCCGTCCGTGAGGAGAGGCGTGACGTCGTACTCGTTCACGCCGAGGCGCTCGCGGTACGCCGTCCAACCGGGGGCGAGGATGTCCTCACCGACCCGAGTCCCGTTGACGTACGGCTCGACAACGCCCAACGCCGTCACGTAGAGGGTGGCGCGGACAAGGTCCGGCTCGACGGTGAAGGACTTGCGGAAGTACGGTGCCGGGTCACCCTCAGCGCAGGGCCTGGAGTGAGCGATGAATTGGGCTTGCCATTGTGGCATCCGTGCCTCCTTGGGTTGGGCGTGACCTCAGTTTAGGACACGGTCGGTAATAAATGGCGCAAGTGACGGTTTCGGGGCGGGATGCCTGGTAAGGCGGAGTGCCCGGAGGCGTAGTAAAGCTACGCCGGAGCGGCCGACAACGCCATCAGGCGCCCGATCCCGGAAACGACACGCGACAGTTAGTGACGACCGTGTCCTTGGTCCGAACCCGGCGGCGGGCAGGTCGATTACGGGGTACTCAAGGTACTCAAGTCGGACGGGGATCCAGTGGGCACGGCGATGACCGGGAAGCCTCGTAGGCGGCGACGATCTTTCCAATCAGTTCGAACACCTCCGAAGAGGGGCGGTCCTCGGGGTACCGGCGCCCGGCGTTTTCGTGGGCGCGGACTGCGTTCTCGGAGCGGTCACACGCTTTGACTCGTCCATCACGGGGTAACTGAGCGAAGTCGGTCTGGAGGCCTTTGTGGTACTGACCCCAGACGGCCTGTAGTTCGCGGAGCACGTCATTTTGCGCGCAACCGATTCGCATGTAGTCCCGCCAGTGCCACAGGAGCCACACTTCGAATGATGGGTTGGAGAGTGCGCACTGCACGCCACTCTTCGCAGCGATGCGTTTAGCTTCGAGTACCTCGTCGGTTCTCCCATCCCAGTCGAACACGGCCCAAACCTCGTCATACCGGTCCCGGCCGAGACCCAACACGGGATCATCGCGCGCATAACGCGCGGCGAGTTTGACGATCGCGACCGGGGAGGAGTCTCCGCACTGCTTGATGTCGACAACGCCGTGCAGCGCGCGACCCACGTACTCGAAGTAGGCCTTCTCTGTTTGGCCTTCGCACACGACGAGGAACTTCTTGGCCCGCTCGCGGTAGGGCCGCCGGGCCGATCCGCGGACTGGGTTACGGCTCACCAAAACCTCCCAGTTGTTGATCGGACAGGCGCCCGACCGTGGGGATGCCGCCGTAGCGCCCTTGGAGGTACAAGCGCTCGGTGTCCTCATCCTTCCGGGGGCGGTACTCGGACAGGCGGATGAGTTCGGTTGCACCGGTACGATAGTCCTTCTCAGCAAACCAAACCTGATCGCGGTCGAGCATGTAACCTTGTCCACCCCACGACCCGAGCAGGGCGACATCGTGAGATGTGAAGACGAGCTGGGCGTTGTTGGGGTTGGTATGACGGGACTGGAACGTCTCGAGAAGAGCGCGGATGAGCAGCGGATGGAGGCCGCTCAACTCATCGATGATCAGTGCCCGCCCTGATTTCAGGGCACCGTAAGCCTGGCTCGCAAAGCCCCACAGGTCCTGGGTTCCTCGTGATTCTAGGTACCAGGGAATCGCGCCACTGACTGGACTACTCGGGTCAGCGCGGTGCAGGAGTTGGGGCCCTCGGTTCGAGCGGTAAATCTCGTCCTCTGCCCTCATGAGGGCGTCCGGGTCGTTGCTCGTCGCCTTAAAAGCCACCACGTCGGCTGGCGGTCGTGTCGGTGGCAGGCGGATTGAAACATCGGTTACGCCAAGGTCGGCCTGTGCCAGGAGATTCACAATCCATGGTTTGAAGACCGGATCAGATTCAAACCACGCGGTACCCAGGTCATGGGGGGTCGGCATGTTGTCTTGCGCGGACGGGAGCGGGGCGGGGTCCACGAACCAGTCGTACACAGGTA
>JAIRVA010000088.1 GCA_031254155.1 Propionibacteriaceae bacterium | reverse complement strand
GCTTCTTGTGGGTGTACTCGACCTTGGTGACCGGCTTGCGCAGGGTCTCCCGGTAGGCGACCTGGGGCTTGCCGACGTTCGCCTCGACCCGGAACTCGCGCTTCATACGCTCGATCAGGATGTCGAGGTGCAACTCACCCATACCGGCGATGATCGTCTGGCCGGTCTCCTCGTCGGTGTGGACGCGGAAGGTCGGGTCCTCTTCGGCGAGCTTCTGGATCGACAGCATCAGCCGCTCCTGGTCACCCTTGGTCTTCGGCTCGATGGCCTGCTCGATGACCGGGGTCGGGAAGTCGAGGGACTCCAGTTGGATCGGCTTGGCGGGGTCGCAGAGCGTCTCGCCCGTGGTCGTGTCCTTGAGGCCCATGACGGCGCAGATCATGCCCGTACCCATGGCCTCCACCTCTTCGCGCTTGTTGGCGTGCATCTGGTAGATCTTGCCGATGCGCTCCTTCCGGCCCTTGGAGGCGTTGAGCACCTGCTGGCCGGCGTGCAGGACGCCGGAGTAGATGCGGATGAAGGTCAGGCGCCCGAGGTGCGGGTCGGCGGCGATCTTGAAGGCGAGTACGGAGAGCGGCTCGTCATTGCTCGGATGGCGCTCCAGGACAACCGACTCGTCGCCCGGCTTGAACCCCTTGATGGCGGGGATGTCGAGCGGCGAGGGGAGGTAGTCGACGACGGCGTCGAGCAGCGGCTGGACGCCCTTGTTTTTGAACGACGTACCGCACACGACGACGTTGCCCGTACTGGCCAGGACCGCCCGGCGCAAGGCCGCCTTGATCTCGCCGATGGTGAAGTCTTCGCCGGTGTCCTCGCGCTCGAGCCAGAGTTCGCCGAAGTCCTCGTCCGCCTCGGCCAACGCGTGGATGAGGGCGGTACGGGCGTCGGCAGCGGCCTCGGCCAAGTCCGCCGGGATCGCTTCGACGGTGTAGTCCTCGCCGATCTTCGTCTCGCCGTGCCACATCAGGGCGCGCATCTGCAGCAGATCGACGACGCCGGAGAAGCTGGACTCGGCACCGATGGGCAGCTGGATGACCAGGGGGTTCGCGTTGAGCCGCTCGCGGATCGTCTTGACACAGAACTCGAAGCTCGCACCCGTCCGGTCGAGCTTGTTGACATAGCAGATGCGGGGCACGTGGTAGCGGCTGGCCTGGCGCCACACCGTCTGCGACTGGGGTTCCACCCCGGCGACACCGTCGAACACCGCCACCGCGCCGTCGAGGACGCGCAAGGACCGCTCGACCTCCATCGTGAAGTCGACGTGGCCCGGCGTGTCGATGATGTTGATCTGGTGGTTCTTCCAGAAGCACGTCGTCGCGGCGGAGGTGATCGTGATGCCGCGCTCCTGCTCCTGCTCCATCCAGTCCATCGTCGCGGCCCCGTCGTGGACCTCGCCGATCTTGTAGTTGATACCGGTGTAGAACAGGATCCGTTCCGTGGTTGTCGTCTTGCCGGCATCAATGTGCGCCATAATGCCAATGTTGCGGACCGTACTGAGATCCGTACCTATATCAATCGCCACGTTTAGCTGTTCCTCTTCTACTCTGCACTGTACGGGTGGGGGCCGCCGACGCGACCGGGGGCTGACAAGCCGATACCCCGGATGTGTGGTGGCATCCGAGGTATCGCCAATGACATCTTCGGGTTATTTCCCTATCAATTATACCTACCAGCGGTAGTGGGCGAAGGCGCGGTTGGCCTCGGCCATCTTGTGGGTGTCCTCGCGGCGCTTCACCGAAGCGCCCAGGCCGTTGGCGGCGTCGAGGATCTCGTTGCGCAGGCGCTCGGACATCGTCTTCTCGCGGCGGGCCCGGGAGAACGAGACGAGCCAGCGCATCGCCAGCGTGTTGGCGCGGCCCGGCTTGACCTCGATGGGGACCTGGTAGGTGGCGCCGCCGACGCGGCGGGACTTGACCTCGATGCCGGGGCGGACGTTGTCCAGCGCCCGCTTCAGGGTCTGGACGGGATCGGCGCCGCCGGTCTTCTCCCGCGTACCCTCAAGGGCGGTGTACACAATGTTCTGCGCCACGGTCTTTTTGCCGCTCATGAGAATCTTGGAGACGAGCTGGGACACGAGCACCGACCCGTACACGGGGTCGACGATTTGGGGACGCTTGGGCGCCGGGCCTTTGCGGGGCATTACTTCTCCTTCTTCGCGCCGTAACGGCTACGGGCCTGCTTGCGGTTCTTGACGGCCTGGGTGTCCAGGGCGCCGCGGATGATCTTGTAGCGGACGCCGGGGAGGTCCTTCACACGGCCACCGCGGACGAGCACCATCGAGTGCTCCTGCAGGTTGTGGCCCACGCCGGGAATGTACGCGGTGACCTCGACGCCGGACGACAACCGGACACGCGCCACCTTGCGGAGCGCCGAGTTCGGCTTCTTCGGCGTGGTCGTGTACACGCGTGTGCACACCCCACGGCGCTGGGGCGAGCCCTTGAGGGCAGGCGTCTTCGTCTTGCTGACCTTGTCAGCCCGCCCCTTGCGGACCAACTGTTGAATAGTAGGCACCTAGAGTATCCCTTTTCTGTGCGATCGTGGTTTCCCTCGGGAGAGGGGGTGTGAGGTGATAACCTCGACGTCTTGGGCGAACCCACCCGCTGGGTAGCGGGGTACGTTCTTGAGCCTGGACGTACCAAACCCAACGGTCAAGCGTAGTCCCTCCGCCGCGGCCGGGTCAAACCCAGGGCCCGGGAACTGGCGGGCCAGACCTGGAACCAGCCGCCGACGTACGGAACTCGAAAATCTTGCGATAGTGTTTCGGGCATGCCCAAGCAGAAATCGAACCGGGTGACCCTGACTGATGTCGCCCGTGAGGCTGGCGTGTCGCTCTCCACGGCGTCGAAGGTGCTCAACGGCCGCGCCGATGTCGCCGACGCCACGCGGGCCACCATCGAGCAGGCCCTCCAGGACCTCGGGTACGTGTCGCGGGTTGACAAGCGGGCGTACCAGGCCCGCCGGACGGTCCTCACCGTCTTGGCGAACGGCGTCAACGCGTACGCGGCGGAGGTGCTCGAGGGCATCATGGCCGAAGCCGCCAGCCGGGGCGTGGAGATCGTGGTCACGCGGGCGGCGGCGGCCGACCAGATCAACCCCGCCCAACTCGTCCACGACATCCTGGCGGACGGGCACCTGGGCGTGGTCCTCGTCTGCCCGGACTTCCGGGACGAGGACGCCGCGTTTTTCACCCGTCGGCGGGTGCCCATGGCCATGGTCGATCCCATGGATCCTGTGCACGACAAGGGCGTCTCCATCGGCTCCAGCAACTGGTCGGGCGGCTTCACGATCACGCGGTACCTGCTCGACCAGGGCCACACCCGGATCGGCTTCGCGGGCGGTGCCAAGCGCAGCCTCGTCAACCAGGCCCGCCTG
>JAIRVA010000208.1 GCA_031254155.1 Propionibacteriaceae bacterium | reverse complement strand
CGCCACCTTCGCCGACATCCTGGCCACCCGCCCCGACGGCGTGTTCTTCTCCAACGGACCGGGCGACCCGGCGACCGCCCACGCCCAGATCGCGCTGCTGCACGAGGTCTTGGCGGCCGGGCTGCCGTACTTCGGGATCTGCTTCGGCAACCAGATCTTCGGCCTCGCCCTCGGCTTCCCCACCTACAAGCTGAAGTACGGCCACCGCGGCATCAACCTGCCCGTCAGCCACACCGGCTCGGAAGTCATCGAGATCACGGCTCACAACCACGGTTTCGCCGTGGACGCGCCGGTCGGGATCGAGACCCCCACGCCGTACGGCCTGGCGAGCGTCAGCGCCCTCTGCCTCAACGACCAGGTGGTCGAAGGGCTGGAACTGCGCCGCGACGGGCGCCTGGTGGGCTTCTCGGTCCAGTACCACCCGGAGGCGGCCGCCGGGCCGCACGACGCCGCGTACCTGTTCGACCGTTTCGCGACGATGATGGAGGAAAACCGCCATGCCTAAAAGAACGGACATCTCATCGATCCTAGTGATCGGCTCGGGCCCCATCGTGATCGGGCAGGCGTGCGAGTTCGACTACTCGGGGACACAGGCCTGCCGCGTCTTGCGGGCGGAGGGGTACCGGGTCATCCTGGTCAACTCCAACCCCGCGACCATCATGACCGACCCCGAGTTCGCCGACGCGACCTACGTCGAACCGATCACGCCGGACGTGGTCGAGTCGATCATCGCCCTCGAACGCCCCGACGCGCTGCTCGCCACGATGGGCGGGCAGATCGCGCTCAACACCGCCGTGAAGCTGGCCAAGACCGGCGTCCTGGCGAAGTACGGGGTCGAACTCATCGGGGCCCGCCTCGACGCGATCGAGCGGGGCGAGGACCGGGAGATGTTCAAGGAGGTCGTGACCTCGATCGATCTTCCCGGCGGCGCGCCCGAGGTGGCGCGCTCGTTCATGTGCCACAGCGTCGACGAGGTCGTCCGGGCGGCGGCCGAGTTGGGGTACCCCGTCGTGCTGCGTCCCTCGTACACCATGGGCGGCGTCGGCTCCGGCTTCGCGCGCGACGAGGCCGAGGTCCGGGCCATGGCCGAGATCGGGCTTGAGGCGTCGCCCTCGACGGAGGTCCTGGTCGAGGAGTCAATCCAGGGCTGGAAAGAGATCGAGCTCGAGATCATGCGGGACTGCAAGGACAACGCGATCATCATCTGCTCCATCGAAAACCTCGACCCAATGGGGGTCCACACGGGCGACTCGATCACCATCGCCCCCGCCCTCACCCTCACCGACCGGGAGTATCAGCGGCTGCGCGACATCGGCATCGCCGTCATCCGGGCCGTCGGGGTCGACACGGGCGGCTGCAACATCCAGTTCGCCATCCACCCGACCACCGGCCGGGTCATCGTCGTCGAAATGAACCCGCGCGTGTCGCGGTCGTCGGCGCTCGCCTCCAAGGCCACCGGCTTCCCGATCGCGAAGATCGCCGCCAAGGTCGCCGTCGGCTACAGCCTGGACGAGATCCCCAACGACATCACGGGGGCCACGCCGGCGAGTTTCGAGCCGACGATCGACTACATCGTCGCCAAGGTCCCGCGGTTCGCCTTCGAGAAGTTCGCCGCCGCCGATGACACGCTCACGACCCACATGAAGTCGGTGGGCGAGGCCATGGCGATCGGCCGCAACTTCACCGAGGCCCTGGGCAAGGCGTTGCGATCGCTGGAGGACACCCGGGCGCCGCTGAAGTTCGCCGGGCCGCTCCACGACAAGCAGACGGCCCTGACCGCCGCCGCCCGGCCCCACGACGGCCGGCTCCAGGCGGTCGTCCAGGCGCTGCGGGCCGGGGCGACCGTCGAAGAAGTCCACGAGGCGACGATGATCGACCAGTGGTTCCTCGACCAACTGGTCCTCCAGCTCGACATCGCCCAGGAGGTCCGTGAGGCGGCGGGGCTCGACGCGGCCCTGCTCCGCCGCGCCAAGCGTCATGGCTTGTCGGACGCGCAAATTGCGGAACTGCGCGACATGACCGAGGCGCAGGTCCGGTCGTTGCGCTGGGCGCTCGGCGTCCGGCCCGTCTACAAGACCGTCGACACCTGCGCGGCCGAGTTCCCGTCGCGCACCCCGTACCACTACTCCACGTACGACGAAGAAACCGAGGTTGCCCCGCGCACGAAGCCGGCGGTCCTGATCCTCGGCTCGGGCCCCAACCGCATCGGCCAGGGGATCGAGTTCGACTACTCCTGCGTCCACGCGTCGCTGGCGCTGGCGGCGGCGGGGTACGAGACGGTCATGGTCAACTGCAACCCCGAGACGGTGTCGACGGACTACGACACCTCCGACCGGTTGTACTTCGAGCCGCTGACCGAGGAAGACGTTCTCGAGGTGTACGCCGCCGAGGCGGCCGCCGGGCCCGTCGCGGGCGTGATCGTCCAGCTGGGCGGCCAGACGCCGCTGAAGCTGGCCGCCGCGCTCAAGGCCGCCGGCCTGCCGCTCGTCGGTACCTCGCCGGAGGCCATCAACCTGGCCGAGGACCGTGGCGAGTTCGGGCGGGTTCTGGCCGCCGCGCACCAGCCGGCCCCGCGCTACGGGATGGCGACCTCGTCGGCCGAGGCCCTGCGGATCGCCGCCGAGATCGGCTACCCGGTGCTCGTCCGTCCGAGCTACGTCCTGGGCGGGCGCGGCATGGAGATCGTGTACGACGATGCGACCCTCACGACGTACGTCACGACGGTGACCCTCGCCAGCGAGACCAACCCGGTCATGATCGACAAGTTCTTGGACGACGCGACCGAGATCGACGTGGACGCCCTCTTCGACGGCCAGGAACTCTACATCGGCGGCATCATGGAGCACATCGAGGAGGCCGGGGTCCACTCGGGCGACTCCGCGTGCGCCCTGCCGCCGATCACGCTGGGCTCGGCGGTCATCGAGCGCATCCGGACCTCGACCCGGGCCATCGCCGAGGGGGTGGGCGTGCGCGGGCTGAT
>JAIRVA010000200.1 GCA_031254155.1 Propionibacteriaceae bacterium | reverse complement strand
AGCCAGCTGGGGGAAGGTACCACCTGCCACCTGTACCTCGTGACCGAGTAAGCGCCGTAGACTACGCCCATGAACATCATGGCGGATGCCCCCGCGGCCACAACCGAGTCGTCAAAGCGCCGGTTGGGGCTCTTCGCGGCGGAGCTAAGCCCGTAAGGTGTCGCCGAGTCGCTGGCTCCGCTGCCCGACGATGTGCTGACCCTTTGGGAAGACGGCCCCACAGCGGAAAACTCCCCGACGGATAGCGGCGGGTTTGGTGACGACCGGTAGACTCTGTTGTCATGCGTACCTCTCCCATTACCTCCGCCGATGTGGCGGGCCTGCGGACCCAGTTCGCCGGTGACAAGCTGGCCCGTCTCGTCCAGAACGCGGTGACGACAACCGACGTCCGTACCCTCGCCCTCGACCGGACCGTTGTCACGTCCATCGACCCGTCCATGAGCCACCAGGTCGACACCTGGGGGGTTGCTAACCAGAAAAAGTCCGGCCGTTGCTGGCTGTTCGCCGGGTTAAACCTGCTCAAACAGCACATGATCACCGAACTCAGGGTCGACGGTTTTGAATTTTCGCAAAACTATCTGCACTTCTGGGACAAGCTGGAGAAGGCCAACTGGTTCCTCACGTCGATGATCGAGCTGGCCGGCCGCCCGCTGGACGACCGGACCATCGCCCGCCTCCTGGCCGACCCGATTGGCGACGGCGGGCAGTGGGACATGTTCGTTTCGCTGGTGCAGAAGTACGGTGTCGTACCGAAGTACGCCATGCCCGAGACGGAATCCTCCTCCAACACGCGGGAGATGAACACCACGCTGGCCACCCTCCTCCGGCGCGCCGCCGGGCAGCTCCGGGCCGCGGTCACGGCGGGAGCGGACCCCGAACCGCTGCGGCAGGCGTTCGTACGGGACACGTACCGTGTGTTGTCGATTCACCTCGGTACCCCGCCCGAGCGGTTCATCTGGCAGTGGCGCGACAAGGACCGTACCTTCACCCGCGGCGGGGAGATGACGCCGCTCGAGTTCGCCGCGACGTACATCCCGGTCGATTTGAGCGAGTACGTGTGCGTGGTCAACGACCCGCGCCCGACCTCGCCCTACGGCGCGACCCTCACCGTCGACCACCTGGGCAACGTCGTCGGCGGGCGGCCCGTACTGTACCTCAACGCCGAGTCGGACACGCTGAAATCCCTGGTCAAAAAGCAGATTCTCGACAACCGGGCTGTCTGGTTCGGTTGCGATGTCGGCCCGCAGTTCAACCGGGAAGCCGGGCTGTGGGACAAGCACCTGCTGGACTTCGAGGGGCTGTACGGGATCGGGCTCGAGATGACCAAGGCCGAGCGGATGGAGCTCGGGGAGTCCCAGATGACCCACGCGATGGTGATCACGGGCCTCGACCTGATGGGCGACGACATCCGGCGGTACCGGGTCGAGAACTCCTGGGGCGATGAGCGCGCCGACAAGGGGTACGACACGATGAACGACTCGTGGTTCGCCGAGTATGTGTACGAAGTGGCGGTACCCGTGGCCGATCTGCCCGCCGACCTGGCCGCCCAGCTAGGTGAGCCGCCCATCGTCCTGCCCCTCTGGGACCCCATGGGTGCCCTGGCCTGACTGCGCCCCCCAATGCCGCGAAAGCATGAAAACGCGCGAATTTCGCCCGGACTTCTCTCCGTTTTCATGCTTTCGCGGAAAAGGGCTGGCTGGCCGGGGGGCAGGGGCAGGGGGGCCGGTACCTACAGCAGTTCCGTGAGGACGGGGTCGGCTAGGGCGAGTACGGCCGCGCGGGCCTCAGCGGGGCCCGTGGCCGCGCGGGCGGCCGCCGCCATCTCCTGGCACTGGGCCAGGGTGTGGGCGGCGAGCACCGTGCGGACCGCGCGTACCTTCGGCGTCGCCATCGACAGACTGGTCACCCCCAAACCGGCCAGGACAAGGGCTAATCCGGGATCGCCGCCCGCCTCGCCGCAGACGCCGACGGGCTTGCCGAGCGCCGTCGCCCCCGCGCAGGCGGCCGCAATGACATCAAGTACGGCGGGTTGCCACGGGTCCAGCAAGTCCGCCAGCTCACCCTGCAACCGGTCGGCGGCCATCGTGTACTGCCCGAGGTCGTTCGTACCGAGCGAGGCGAAGTCCACCGCCTGGAGCACCTGCCGCGACCGCAACGCCGCTGCCGGTACCTCGATCATGACGCCCGCCCGCGGCAGGCCCCGCGCGCGCACCCGCTCCGCGAACCACGCCGCCTCCGCCGCCGTCGCGACCATGGGCGCCATGACCCACAGGTCGGCGCCGGTCGCCGCGTAGGCCGCCGCGAGCGCGTCCAACTGGTCGTCGAGCAGGTCAGTCCGCGCCCGGCCGAGCCGCAGCCCGCGCCGGCCGAGCGCCGGATTGGCCTCGGCGCCCAGATCCGCGAACGCGAGTGGCTTGTCAGCCCCCGCATCGAGCGTGCGGACGACGACATGCCGGGGCGCGAAGGCCCGCAGTACGGCGGTGTACGTCGCCGTCTGCTCGGCCACGGCCGGGGCGTCGGCGCGGTCGAGGAACAGGAACTCCGTCCGGAACAATCCCACGCCCTCGACGGCCTGCGCGGCCGCGGTCTCGGCGTCAGCCAGGGTACCGATGTTCGCGAGCAGCGCCACCGGGTGGCCGTCCTTGGTCGCTCCGGGGGCCCGCGAGTCGCCGAGCATGGTCGCCCGTCGGGCTTGCTTGGCCGCAAAACCCGTTCTGACTTCGGGTGATGGGTCGATGATCACCTGGCCCGAGCCACCGTCGACCGCGAGCAGCGTCCCCGGGGTGACCGCCAGCCCGTGAACCTGGACGACCGCCGGGATGCCCAGCTGGGCGGCCAGGATGGCGGTGTGCGAGGTCGGGCCGCCCGCCTCCGTCACCAGGGCGAGGCAGAGGCTGGCGTCGAGCAGCGCCGTCTCGGCGGGGGCCAGATCGCGGGCGACCAGGATGGACGGTTCGGTGAGGGTGGGTACCCCGGGTTCGGGTACGCCGCTGAGGCGGGCGATGGCGCGGTCGCGGACATCCATCAGGTCGGTCACCCGCTCGGCCATGTAGCCGCCGAGCGATTCGAGCAGCGCCGCGTACTGCCCCGCCGCCTCGTGGACCGCCCGGGTGGGGCCCATCGTCGCCAGCAGGGCCTCAATCGTGTCGGCCAGGGCCGGGTCACCCGCGATCATCGCCCCCGCCTCGAGGACGGGTCTCGCGTTGTCGGGAGCTGTTTCCGCCCGCGCCCGCAGGCCGTCGGCGACGTCGTGCAGGACCGCGCGGACGCGAGCACTGGCCGCCGGCTGGTCGGTCGCGACCGGCTCGGCCGGGTCGAAGGCCGGCGGTGGGGAGACCACCACCGCCGGACCGGTCGCGAAGCCGCGGGACACCCCGATCCCGCTGAGCATGCTCACGCCGGGATCCGGCTCCGCCGACGCCCGGACAGGGTTCGTCATCAGGCGTCCAGGTCGCGGCTGAGCAAGTCGGCCAGGTGGTCGAGTTGGGCGTCGGCCCCATCGCCCTCGGCGACCAGCTCGACCTCTTCGCCGCATTTCACCCCGAGCGACATCACGAGCAGGATGCTGCCGGCATTGACCAGCTTCCCGCCTGGGCGGCCCACCTGGACGGGGAGCCCCGCGTCGTTCACGGCCTTGACAAAGATGGTGGCGGGCCGGGCATGCAGACCCACCGCCGACTCCACGATGACTTTCCGACTAGCCATGATGTTCCTTTCTGTTGTACGGACGTACGCCGGGTAATGGGAACAGCCTACGACTGTCTCCCCTTGTCAAAGAGGGAGACAGTCGGACGGTGGTCCCCGTGGCCCGCGCTCCGCGGCGTACCGTGGTCTAACTCTCCATCTCCGCGTGGGCCTCGATGTAGGCGTCACGCTTCAGCCCGGGCAACCAACCCTTGTCGACCACCCGGCGCTGGTAGACCGACGCACTCACCACGAGCGCGGCACCCACGACGAGGGCCACGATCACGCCGACCACTTGGCCACCGGAGAAGCCGAGGCCCAGGATCGAGCCGAACCAGCCGAAGTCCGCGTCGCCGAAGGTCGCGTTCTTGAAGCCCATCTGGCCGAAGACCACGAACAACGTCGCCGGGAGAATCGTGATGAGCAGGCCGTTGACGAAGCCGCCGAGCGCCGCGCCCAGCCGGCCGCCGGTCGCGTTGCCGAACACGCCGGCCCCGCCGCCGGTGAAGAAGTGCGGGACCATGCCCGGCAGGATCAGTGCGAGCCCGAACGCTGGGCCAAGCCAGATGGCGAGGATGACGAGCATGACCAGACCGCCGACGAACGACGACAGGAAGCCGATGAGCACGCCGTTGGAGGCGTACGGGAACACGATGGGGATGTCCAGCGCCGGCTTGGCACCGGGGACCACCTTCGCCGCGATGCCCTCGAACGCGGGGACGATCTCGCCCAGGATCGTCCGGACGCCGTAGAGGATGATCGCGACGCCGACGCCGAACTGCAGGGCCTGCGCGAAGGCGGCCATGATGTACGCCCCCTGGTCGGCCTGGACGGGCGAGCCGTCCGCGTTCGCGCCGAACATGAGCAGCGCGTCATTCAGCGGGAGCTTGATGAGCCCCCAGATCGCGAAGACCATGTAGATGAGCACCATCGACAGCGCGGTCGCGATCATCGAGTCCCGCAGGAACTTCAGTCCCTGGGGGAAGTTGATCTGCTCGGTCGAGCGGCTCTTCCGGCCCACGGCCGCACCGGTGGCACCCGCGGCAATGTACCCCAACGTACCAAAGTGGCCGATGGCGACCGAATCGTCACCCGTGATCTTCTTCATGAACGGGTGCGCGAAAGCCGGCATGACAACCATAATCACGCCGAGCAGCAGCGCGCCGAGGATGACGACGAGCCAGCTCGCGTGGGGCAGGCCCCAGGACAGGACGACGGTGAGCATGATCGACATGAACACCATGTGGTGGCCGGTCAGGAAGATGTACCGCAGCGGCGTGAACCGCGCGAGCACGAGCATGACCAGGAAGCCGAGGATGAGGATGTACGCCGCCTGGGCCCCGTACTGCTGCGACGCCTGCGCCGTGATCACCTCGTTGGTGGGTACGACGCCGTCGGCGCCCGTGACCTTGAGGATCATGTTGCCGAGCGGGGTCAGCGCGTTCGTGACGACGCCCGCGCCGGCGCCCAGGATGAGGTAGCCCATCGCCGCCTTGAGGCCGCCGCCGACGATCTGGCCGCCTTTGCGTTTGAGGGCGGCGAGGCCGATCGCGGTGATGATGCCGATGAGGTACGCGGGTACGTTGAGGATCTGTTGCCCGATGAAATTGAGGATCGCTAAGAACACGTCCATGTCAGTCTCCTTGATAGTGGTGCGCCCGCTGGGCGCCTAGGGAGCGCCGGATGACTGCCCCCTGGGGAAGTGCTGATCTACGCTGTGTCGTCAGCCGGGCGTCCGGCGGAGTGAGATCCGTCTGCCACATGGTGTACGTGGACTGGACGTCCACCGCACCATGGGGGAGACGGAGATCGCCCGTCCGGGCGTTCGGATGGCGACACATGATAGATCAGTGGTTCCCTGGGCGACGACCGGTGCCCGCCAGCCGTCGAGGTTCACGGTTGTTCAGACCAGCTCTTGCAGGCGTTCGGTGACCTCAGCAACGCTGGTGAAATTGCGGATAACAACGACTTTCGCCTTGACGGTACCGATCTCATCAACGAGATCGGCCGACGTGAACACGACATCGGCCGTACGGGCGACGCCCCGCGCCGTCCCGATGTCGGCGGCCTCGACCTCCCAGTCACCGTCCAGGCCGAGCGCGCGCAGGGCCTTTTCGGTGTTCATTTTGAGGAGAACGGAGGTACCAATTCCCATCCCGCACACGGTCACGATCTTCTTCATACTTGTCCTTCTTCGGTTGGGGCCAAGGCGGCCCGGAGTGCCTCCGGTGTCGTGGCGGCAAGGGCTTTCGGCAGACGAATCTCGTCTGCCAGGGTCTCGGCCAGGGCGGCCATGAGGTCAATGTGGCCATCGTGGTCGACCGCGGCCAGCCCGACGACCAGCGAGACCGGGTCGTTGTCGGCATTGCCGAACTCGACCGGGGTCGCGAGGGTCACCCACGAGATACCCGCGTGGTTGACCGACGGTGATGGCCGCGAGTGGGCGAGGGCAATACCGGGTGCGATGACGATGTACGGCCCGAGCTGCTCGACCGTCGCGATCATCTCCTCGGTGTAGGCCGCCTGGGTGATCCCGGCGGCCGTCAGGGCCGCCCCCGCGTACCGGACGGCGTCCCGCCAATCCGTGGCCGGCACCCGCAGCCGGACCGCTTCGTCTGGGAGAGGGAGTTCCATCGTTGCCTCGCTCACAAAAGATGGTAGTGACGTAATGCCCGAGCGCCTTCAGCTTATTGCGCTTCCGGGTTGCTGTCTAGTCCACAAACGAAAGTTCCCTGACAACGGTGTCGGCCACGCGGTGGGCCACGGGGACAGGGCTAGTGGCTCCCCATTTGACAAGGAAAAATAGTCGAAAGCGGTACCGGCAGGGGTCTGGCCGGCGAGGCGCCAGCCTGTCTGGGCCAGCTCACAAGTGTCCGGCGAACCCGGTCGTTTTGACAGCCGGGCGATCCGTACGCCACAGTCGAGACATGCAGATACCACCAGACATCAAGACGGTTGATTCCAAGGGCTGTGCGGCCAGATCGCGCTCAGGGTGTGATCCTGGCCAGGCCGGTGAGGGAGGCAGGCTGGATGCCTGTCGACCGAACCGGAACGCCGCCAGGGCGCAGCCTGGGCGTGAGATGGCTGCGCATGGCCTGGAATCAGCCGTCAAGGCGTCATCGGACCTGGACCGCCGGGTGGTCGCCGGCGCGATCGCCGTACCAGCCGTTGTCGTCCAGGCGAAGGGCCACGGCCACGCGGGTACGGCGATGGCCCTGGCCGGGGTCGCCCACGCCCTGTTCGGGCGGGTGCTGCGGCACGACCCGGCCGATCCAGCGTGGGCCGGACGTGATCGTTTCATCTTGTCAGCTGGCCACGCCAGCCTGTTGTTGTACCTCCAGCTCTGCCTCACGGGGTACGGGCTGACCCTCGGTGACGTCGCCCGGACCCGGCTGGCGGGTTCGCGCACGCCCGGCCATCCCGAGCGCGGGCACACGCCGGGCGTCGAGATGAGCACCGGCCCCCTCGGCCAGGGCGTCGCCTCGGCGGCCGGGCTGGCACTCGCGGCCCGCCGGGACGAGGCGCTGTTCGGGGCGGGTACGGGGCTGTTCGACCCGACGATCTGGGTCCTGGCCGGTGATGGTTGCTTGTCGGAGGGGGTATCGGGCGAGGCGTGCAGCCTGGCGGGTACCCTGGGGCTCGACAACCTCGTCCTCATCTGGGACGACAACCGCATCACCATCGACGGGCCGACCAGCGAGGCGTTCGCCGAGGATGTCCGGGCGCGGTACGCGGCGTACGGCTGGCGCGTCATCGACGTCCCCGACCACCTGGACGTGGAAGCGATCACGGCCGCGCTCAGGGAGGCCCGCCGCCGGACCGGCCAGCCCACCCTCGTAGCCGTACGGTCGGTCATCGGCTGGCCGTCGCCGGCCCACCAGGGGCGTCCGTCCGCGCACGCCGGGGCGTACGGCGAGGCCGACGTCGCCGCCCTCCTCACGACACTCGGCTTTCCATCCACCCCGGTCGTACCCGACGACCCGTCTGGGCTCGGTACCCTGCTGCCGGACGACGTCGTCGCGTCTTGCCGGGAGGCCGCGGCCAGGCGGGGTACTGTGCTGCATCAGGAATGGGACGAGCGTCTCACCTTGTGGCAGGCCGAACACCCGGACCTCGCCGCCGAACGGAACCGACTCGCGAGCACACCCGTCGACCTGACGGCCCTGGCGGCGATCGACGTGGCGACCCCCCAGGCGACGCGGGTCACCTCGGGCGCGGTGCTGCGCGCGCTGGACGGCGGCGGGCGTCTGTGGGGCGGGTCAGCCGACCTCGCCGGGTCGACCGCGACCGCGCTGCCCGGTCCAATCGTGTCGGCCCACCACCCCGCCGGCGGCGGGCTCCGCTTCGGCATCCGGGAGCACGCGATGGCGGCCATCCTGAACGGCATCGCGCTGCACGGACTGTGGCGGCCGTACGGCTCGACGTACCTCGTCTTCAGCGACTACGCGCGCGGCGCGATCCGCCTGGCGGCGCTGATGAAGCTCCCGGTCACGTACGTTCTCACCCACGATTCCGTCGCCGTCGGCGAGGACGGGCCGACCCACCAGCCGGTCGAGCAACTCGCCTCCCTGCGGGCCGTCCCGGACCTCGACGTCGTACGCCCCGGTGACGCGCGCGAGACGGTGGCGGTCTGGCGTCACCTGCTGCGGGCTCCGGTACGTCCCACCGCCGTGGTACTGAGCCGCCAGGCGGTACCCGTACTGCCGGTTGCCCCTGACGAGGCGGTGTGGCGGGGCGGGTACATCCTGTGGGAGTTAACGCCCACGGGCACGATCACCCCGGACGAGACCACGCCAGACGGGAACACAGCGGGTAAAGTCGCCCCGGAGTGCCGGTCCACACCCCGTCTGTCAACGGCCAACACCCTGACGTCGGATCTCACCATCCTGATCGCCACCGGGAGCGAGGTCGCCCTGGCCGTCGAGGCCGCGCGGGTGCTCGCCGACGCAGGGTACCCCGTCCGAGTGGTGTCGATGCCCTGCCCGTCGTGGTTCGACGCGCAGCCGCGGGCCTACCGGGACTCGGTCCTGCCCCCCGCCGCGCGCCGCCGGATCGCCGTGGAGGCCGGCCGTACCGACGGTTGGTACAAGTACGTCGGGCTGGACGGCGCCGTCATCGGGGTCGACGAATTCGGCCAGTCGGCACCGGGCGAGACCCTCCGGGCGGGCTTCGGCCTGACGACCGAAAATGTCGTACGCGTCGCCAAGGCGGTGATCGCGGGCCAGCCTGACGGGCATTGAGGCCGCGGCGAGCGAGACCTCGCGTGGTCGTCGGAGGTTGTCGATCCATGTTTGTCAGCGCTTCCCCAAAGCGCCGCTGACCTGCCGCAGGGTCTGGACGGTCTCCGGGAGCAGGTCGATCCCCAGGCCACGGACATTGCGAGTTATCCAGGCCACCAGGCGCTCCACCTCGAGGCGGTTACCGGCCGCGTACTCGGTCAGGACGCGCGCGCCGAGCAGCAACTCGTCCTCCGGCGCGGCGGCCAACGCCCGGCTCGCCGCCCATCTGGCCTTGTCAATCTCCCGTGAGTCCACGCAGCGCCGCGTCACCACGACCCCGATGTCGCGGACGAGCGACACCATGTCGGTCCGCAGTTCCTCCGCCCAGCCCCACTGCCCCGGCGCAGCGTCGGCCAGCGGGATCCCGCGTACCAGTTGCAACCCCGTCAGCAGGTTGTCAGTCGACGCCGCCTCGACGCCGCCCGCCGCGAGCAGGCACAGCCGGTGCCAGTCGGACGTGACGGCCGCGCTCAGCCAGATGCGCCCGGTGTAGGCCTCGGGGAGGTACGCGAGCCCGTTCGCGTCGTGGCCCAGCCATGTCCGCAGCCGGCTGAGCGTCGACCGCCGCGTACCTTCCGCCACCAGCAGACCCTGCGACATCGCGGTCGCCGTCGCGCCCGGATGCCCCAAGAGCCACGCACAATACTCCATGCACGACCGTTCGCCCTTGCCAGGCGGGGTACCACAGGCACCCTCCAGCGTGATCGGCCCGAGCAGCCTCAAAACCGGGTGGCTGAAGGTCACCGCGGTCAGAGCCTCGTCGAGCTGCGTCACGGTGGCGCAGGCGGCGGGTTCGCTGTCCCCGCTCTCGGTGGCCGCGACGGCCGGGGAGCGCCAGACGAGGGTCGCCTCGTACGGCTGGTCCTCGGTCGGCGCGCCCGGGTACCACCAGGCCGGGCCCGTGTCTGTGCTTGCCGTCTGGACAAGCAGATCGTTGAGGGGGGCGCTGGGGCGCATCAGGAAAGGCCGGAGCGTGACCCCGTCCGGGCTGAGGATCGCCCGGTCGTCTGTCTCGACCCGGAGGTGATGCCCCGGCAGCGACGACGACGCCAGGCACGCCACCGCTGCGACCCCGGTTTCCGGCCCCGCCAGGGCCTCGCTGATCGCCTGCCACGACGGCTCGTCCACCGGTTCGGCGAAGAAGTAGATTACCGGCCGCCACGCCTCGCCCAGGTTGGGGTCCTGCCTCAGCTCGTCCCACTCGGCGCTCCCCAGGTACGACCGGCGGTCGAGGAGTGCCGACCGCAGGCTCTTCAGAGCATCCTCGCTGGTATCATGCCTTGTCACTCCCTCAAAAGTATCGAAGTGATCGTGGGTCGTCACAACGTGGAGCTCGACATCCAGCAGGTCCTCCTCGACGGCGATGTTGAGGAGCAGGCCCTGGACGGCCGCCGATGCCAGCTCCACGTGGGGCGCTGTCACACCGAAACCACCACTGACAACGGCAAAAACAGGCTCAGCCTGAGCGTCTTCACCGACGCAGATGGCCAGGCCTTTTGCCGGTACGCGGGGGCCGCTGGCGTCCGCTTCACCTTCCCCGTCCCGTCCCAGTACCAGCGTCTCCAGGCGGGAGGCCGGGGTACCCGTCTCCGGCGACGGCGTGACGTTCATCCACCGCGGGCTCCGGTCGCCACCCGCCGTACCACCCGCCGGACGGGCCAATTGCGAGGCCGACTGGCGCGTGACCTCCCTTGTCGGCCCGGAGTTCATCAACTGCGGACTCCAGTCGCCACTCCCTGGAGCACCCGGCGCCTGCGGTCGCTGACCTGGGTCAGCCATCGGAGCCGCCGCCGTACCGGGCGGCGAAACTTCCTCGTCAGCGTCTCCACCGGTCACGACAGCCAGCGGCCACAGACCCTGGTTGTCACCCGGTGAACCGCCCGGCGCGGAGGCCGCCTGGTCGGCTGGGTTGGTGTCCAGGTCATCACCGGGTACCGAGGCCGACTCCGGGTCTTCGGCCCCTTCGACGGTTGATTCCACGCCATGCGCAGCCATCTCCCGCCCAGGCTGCGTCCTGGCGGCGTTCCGGTTCAGTCGACTGACGTCCAGCCTGCCTCCCTCACCGGCCTGGCCAGGATCACACCCTGAACGTGATCTGGCCACACAGCCCCTGGAATCAACGGTCTCGTCATCATCTCCGCTTGTCGGAGCGCCCGCCGGCCACGGCCGTACCCCCGGATCGCCAAGCGGAAGCTCCGGAATCCACGCCGGCTGCGCCGACGCACCGCTCGTACCGCTGCCCTCACGCCCTGGTATCTCGTCCAGCCGTTGCCAACCCACCACTGTTCCTCCCAACCGTTCCCGACCCGTCGAAATCTCGCCCACTCGCTCCCTGCCCACCGCCGACTCGCCCCGCCGGCCTGCCCCCGCTCCCCTCTCTCCCAACCGCTCGGCACCCGCCGTCTCCCCTAGTCGACCCCCACTTGCTGCCTCGCTGGCCCCAGTCTCACCCAACCGCTCGACGCCCGCCGCGGTCCGGTTCACGTCACCCGCCGCCTGCCGCTTGGTGGCCGGTACGACGAGCGCCCGCGCCGGACCCGGCCGACGCGTGGCTCCCGCCATGGCCAAGGCGGTCTCAAGTTGGCGCCCGTCACCACCAGGCCCGACGATCCGGCGCCCGAGGGGACGAAGGCGCAACTGAACCTGCCGCCGCCGCTGAAGGAGGAGCGTCAGCCCGCCCGCCAGCATGGCACTCGCCCCGATGACCATCGTGACAAGCCCCGATCCGTCGGAGTCCGCTGTGGCGTCCGCCGGTGCGGACGGGTTGTCGGCGGCTGCCGCCGGACTTGTCCCGGACGACGCGGGGACCTCGGCGCTCGACGGACTCGCTGATGGGGGCACCTCCGCGGCTGCCGGGTCGGCGGACGCCGGTGGTACGGCGGGGTTGGCGGACGCCGGTGGTACGGCGGGGTTGGCGGGCTCGGCTGAGTCGGCGGACTCGGCGGGGGGGTCCGTCGGGTGGCCCGCCGCCAGAGGTGTGTCCGGGATTTGCGGCCTGACTTGGTGCGCCGGTGATTCGAAGGGCACGACCAGCACCTGGCCCGGCTGTATCACCGCGGGGTTCTGGAGGGCGGGGTTGGCCGCAGCGAGATCGACCCAGCGGTTGCCGTTGCCGGTCAGATGCTCAGCAATCGACCACAGGGAGTCACCTGGCGCGACCACGTACGTGCCCGGGCGCGGCGCCTCCGGCGTGGGGATGGCCGGTATCCGCAGTTGCCAGCCCACCTGGATCAGGTCGCCCGTGCCTTCGACCAGGTCCGCGTTCGCCTCGGCGATGCGGGTCCACTGCGTACCGTCGCCGTAGACCGCCTCGGCGATCGACCACAACGAGTCGCCCGGCGCGACCACGTACGTGCCTGGGCCCGCGGGGATGGCTAACCGTACTCCCTGGTCAACCCGGACATCTGGTGGGGAGTCAGCTTGCCGTACCGTCTGGTCGGCCCGGGCCTCCGGCCGGGACTCGGCCGCCTGCGACGCGACCAGGTCGGCGCCCGGCACGGCGATCGCGGGCGCCAGGCTGCCGCCGACCACGGTCAGGGCGAACACGGCCGCGACCAAGGGCCGGATGAGGTGACGTGGCCACCGCAACAGCCCCGGCCGGATCGACCGGCCGGCCCGCCCTCGCTTGAGATCGACGATCTCCAGCCCGACGCTGACGGCCATCACAACCCAGAAGACGGTGCCCAGGAGGGTGAGGACGATCATGACAAGGGCACCCTCGTCTGGTGCCAGGAGGAGTGACGGGTCCTCGGCCACCGCCGCCAGGCCGCGCCACGCTCCCCACTTCACGAGCACCCACGGTACGACGAAAAGCAGGATGACAAGCGCAGACGCCGCCCCGACTGATCGTGCGGCTCGCATGCCCACCTCCTCGCGTGCATCTCTCCCGGTCCTCACCAACATGGCGCTCCTTTCCTATACCACTACTCTGTGACATTTTGGAGGGCCTGTGTGAGTTATCCACAGAAAATTTTTGCCTATTTTTGTTATCCACAGTTAGAGACTTCGGTCCTCACTTTTCCGATTTCCTCGCCATGGTTATGGGTATGAACTTTTTTCGACTGTCCGACTTCGGCACCACGACCTTGGCGGCTCTGCCAAGACCGGCCGGCGTGGTAGCGGTGTGCGGCCCGGTGGCCACTGATATGCCGCCTCGCGAACGGCCCGCTTGCTCACCGGACAGACGACGCTGCCCGTGGCCGCGGGGCCCCTGAGGAACCACTGATCAGTCGTCGGCCGGCGGCCGGAAGTGGGCAGCCGCGCGCCGCGGCGTGTACAGTGGGTCCTCCATACCAGGAAGATACCGACCGGGGTGCGACCAGACGAGCGATCGTCATGCTCATGACATGGTGCGATGGCGTCTAGGGAAGTGCTGATTTACGCTGTGTCGTCAGCTGGGCGTCCGGCGCAGCCGAGCGACACAGGGCCGGTCGGTACTTCCTAAGCCCCCGTGGTTGGTGCATGATGGATGCGGCAGCTGACGGTGGTGGAGAGGAAGGACGTACCCATGGCTCAACACGATCTCGTCATTATTGGCGCCGGCCCGGCTGGTTACACAGCGGCGATTTACGCGGCTCGCGCCGGTTTGGCGCCGGTCGTACTCCAAAGTACGCTGACGGCCGGCGGTGCGTTGATGACCACGACAGAGGTCGAAAACTACCCGGGATTTCCGGAGGGAGTCCTCGGACCCGACCTCATGGACAAGATGCGCGACCAGGCGGAGAAGTTCGGAGCTGTTCTCGTGGCTGAGGACGCCCTGACGGCGGATCTGACCGGCGTGACGAAGGTCATCACGGATTCCGGCGACAACCGCTACGAAGCGCGGGCGGTCATCCTGGCGATGGGCTCGGCGTACCGTAAGCTCGGGATCCCGGACGAGACCCGGTTGGCTGGCCGGGGTGTGTCCTGGTGTGCGACCTGTGACGGGTTCTTCTTCCGCGACAAGGACATCGCCGTGATCGGCGGCGGTGACTCGGCGCTGGAGGAGGCGCAGTTTCTCACCCGGTTCGCCAAGTCGGTGACAGTGGTTCACCGCCGCGACCAACTCCGTGCCTCTGCCATCATGCAGGACCGGGCGCGCGCCAACCCGAAGATCCGCTTCGAGCTCAATGCGATCGTGTCCGACATCACGGGCGACACGTCCGTGACCGGTCTCGTCCTGACGACGACAGCGGGCGAGGAGCGCCGCTTGGCCGTGGAGGGCGTGTTTGTCGCGGTCGGCCACGAGCCGCGAAGTGAACTCGTCACCGGCCAGGTGAACCTGGATCCGCGCGGGTTCGTTGTCGTGGCGGAGCCGGGAACTGCCACTAACCTGCCGGGTGTCTTCGCTTGTGGCGACCTGGTCGACCACTCGTATCAGCAAGCCATTACGGCGGCGGGGTCGGGGTGCCGGGCGGGCCTGGATGCCGAGCGTTTCCTCGCCGCTCTCGACTGACCTGAACGTACAACAAAGGAGAAAGATGTCAGACGTCATCGCCGTGACCGATGCGACCTACGCGGCTGAGGTCCAGGCCTCGCCGCTACCTGTCCTGGTCGACTATTGGGCCGATTGGTGCGCGCCGTGCCGCCAACTGTCCCCGGTCATCGCGGAGTTGGCGGCCCAGTACGCGGGCCAGGTCAAGTTTGTGTCCGTCGACGCGGACAAGGCCACCGCGGTGACGGCCGCCCAGGACATCCGGACACTGCCGACGGTTCACCTCCTGGTGAGCGGTGAAGTGGTACAGGCCTTGGTGGGGTCGGTGACGAAGATGAAACTCCGCGCCGCCCTCGACGCCGTCATCTAGCGGTCGGCCGTACCTTGGTTCGTTAGCCCGAACTGAGCGGGCGCGAAGGGTGACTTGGTTCGACCTGCCGGGCGATGGGTGAACCCGGTTGGACGGCCGCTGCCTGGCCGCTGAGACTGACGACGGGACGGGGGTACCACGCCCGGTGGGACTCAAGCCACGTCGCGAGCGTGGAAAAGTCGAGGCGATACCGGCAGAGCGGATAGCGGAGCGGGCGAAAACCCATCCGGAGCAACCAGGCCGGCGACGGTGCGAGCGGCGTCGTCAAGGCTGTGGCGCCTGCCTGAGCCTCAATTCCGGTGACGAGTCCGCGCAAGTGGCGGCTGAGGCCGACGCACAGCCGCTTGTCGGCCGCGAGGGCCGACGACGGGAGCGCGGTCTGGACAAAGATGACACCGGCGGTGTCATCGCTCAATCCATCTGCTGAAAGGGGGTGCTGCCGCGGTAGCCCGTTGGACGGTGCCACCAAGATGACGCCGTCCCAGCAGTCGTTGTCTCGTACTCCGACACCAGCGAGACCCCATTGCCCCATGGCCAGCCGCGCCGCGTGCTCCCGGTCGGCGGGAGTGAGCAGGCTCTCGGGGATGTTCAGTCCCATCGCCTCTGCCACTGTCACCGGGACGGCGGACCGGCCTCTTCTCGGCTGTCGTCCGGCCTTTTCTGCGCCTCCACTGTGTGCCATACCAGCATCGTACGGCCATTTAGGGCAGAGTAGGCATATGACTCAGCCGGAGAAGAGAGTGGAGACGCGGATTGACTCGTACGTCGACGTGTACGCCCAGCGGACGAAAGGTCTGAAGGCGTCGGCCGTGCGAGCCTTGTTCGCCGTCGCCAATCGTCCGGAGGTCGTCTCCTTGGCTGGCGGCATGCCGAACATCGCCGATCTGCCACTCGACGTGATGGGATCGGTGATCGGCGATCTCATCAAGGCCCGCGGCCCGCAGATCATGAACTACGGCGGCGCGCAGGGCGAGGACCGGATCCGCGAGCAGATCTGCGAGGTGATGAGTCTGGAGGCGATCGAGGCGCCCCCAGATGATCTCGTCGTCACGTGCGGGTCCCAGCAGGGGTTAGACCTGGTCACCCGGACCTTTGTCGACTCGGGCGATGTCGTACTCGTCGAGGCGCCGAGCTACGTCGGCGCTCTGGGTACCTTCGCGTCGTACCAAGCCCAAGTCGTCCACGTCGCGATGGATGACGACGGTATCCGTCCGGAGGCCTTCCGGGCGGCCGTGGCGGCGGTGCGCGCGGCCGGGCGCCAGGTGAAGTTCCTCTACACAATCCCGAATTTCAACAACCCGTCGGGGATCCTCGCCACGGTCGAGCGCCGGCGCGCCCTGCTTGAGGCGGCGAAAGACCTGGACGTTCTCATCGTGGAGGACAACCCGTACGGTTTGCTGAGCATCGACGTACCGCCTCAGCCGGCTATTCGCTCCCTGGACAGCGATCACGTCGTCTACCTGGGCTCGTTCTCGAAGACGTTTGCCCCGGGGTTCCGCGTTGGCTGGGTGTTGGCCCCACCGGCGGTGACGAAGAAGTTGGTCCTTGCTCAGGAGTCGGCGACGCTGTGCCCGCCGGTGTTCTCGCAGTTTGTGATCTCGGAGTACCTCGCGACGTGGGACTGGCAGGGCCAGATCGCGCAGTTCCGGGCGATGTACCGCGAGCGACGGGACGCGATGCTGCGTGGTCTTGATGACCACATGCCGGAGGGGACCACCTGGACCCGCCCGCAGGGTGGTTTCTTCGTGTGGTTGACGCTGCCCGAGGGCTTCGACTCCGACCAGTTGATGGGCCGGGCAACCTCACACCGGGTGGCGTACGTCCCGGGTACCGCCTTCTATGCCGACGGCCTCGGTTCACGCAACCTCCGGTTGAGCTTCTGCTTCCCGACGCCCGAGCGCATCTACGAGGGGACGCGGCGGCTGGGGGACGCCCTCGCCGAAGAGATGGAGCTCCGTACGACGTTCGGCCTTGTCAGTCCTCGGACGTCGCGACGAGTCCCGGCGGTCGAACAATGAGGCGCGTCGGCGCTTGCCTAGCGACCAACCGGTCGCAACCGCGAGGGTTTGCCCGTACGGGTATCATCAAAGGTAGTTT
>JAIRVA010000124.1 GCA_031254155.1 Propionibacteriaceae bacterium | reverse complement strand
GGATACGTCATCAGAACGGTTTCGACGAGCGCCCCGCCGGTGAGACGGTACGCCGCCTTTACCGTCGTACCCCCGTCTGCCGACCGCTCAGCCACGGGAACCGCGAGGGGCGGGAACAGGGCCGTGACACCCTCGCGGCTGGCGGCCGGCAGGTCGCTCCAGGTGGTGGGATCGGCCTCGTACCGCTCGAAATAGTGCCGGGAGAGCTGGTCCGCCCGGTACGCCGGCAGCCCCAGCGCCTGGAGGGCGTCTGTCCGTTCGGGTGCCGTCAGTTCGGCCCAGTGACGGGGCGGCTTGGCGGGCCGGTCAGACATACGACAGCAACCAGTTCATGACGAGCCAGGCGGGGAAGGCGGCGAGGACGTAGGAGTCGACGCGGTCCATAATCCCGCCGTGGCCAGGCAGGAACTTCCCCATGTCCTTCACGCCCACGTCGCGCTTGATGACCGACTCCACCAGATCGCCCAGGATCGCGGCCGTCACCACCACCACGGACAGGACGAGCCCGCGCCACCAGGCTTCGTGGAGCATGAAGACCGTCATCAGGATGACCAGGCCGGCCGACAGGACGTACGATCCCGCGACTCCCTCCCAGTACTTTTTCGGCGAGATGCGGGGAGAGAACTGGTGTTTGCCGAACAGGACCCCGGCGGCGTGCCCGCCGGTGTCGGTCGCCGCGACGGCCACGATGAAGATGGCGATCTTCGCCGGGCCGTCGTCACCGGCCAGGATCAACACCAGCGACGACACGAGCAGGCAGGGGTACACCAACAGGAACAAGGTGGCGGTGACATCGGCCACGTACCCCGTGATCGGGCCGGTGAGCCGCCAGACGAGGACGGCGACGGCCGTCAGGCCGGCCGTCCAGATCATGAACGTGGTGGGCGTGAGGACCGGGAAGCCCCCCATGTGCACACCGTACCCGCCGAGCACGAACACCGCCGAGCCAACCCACAGCGGCCCGGCCACAACCGTGATCCCGCGCTGCTGGTGGAAGACCTGGCCGATCTCGATCTGGGCCCCGACCACCGCCGCGGCGACGATGACCGCGAAACCCCAGGGGGCGAACGCCAACGAGACCCCGGCCAGTCCGAGCAGGACAATCGCCACGCCCGTCGCCGCGAACAGATCCCGCCCGGCCTTCTTGTTGACCGCGTCGGCGACGTGTTTCGCCGAATCGGCGAACTCGCTCAGGGCTTGTTCGACCGCTTCGACGGCCTCCTCCACCCCGCCCGGGCCTCGCCCAGGCGCGGGGGACTCCCCTGCCTCCGGTGTGGTCATCAGATTTCCATTAGCTCGGCTTCTTTGCGCTTCAACAGGTCGTCGATCGCCTCGATGTGCTTCTTCGTGACCTCGTCCAGCTTCTTCTCGGCCCGCGTCACGTCGTCCTCGCCGACCTGTTTGTCCTTCTCGAGCTTCTTGCAGGCGTCGACGGCGTGGCGGCGCGCGTTCCGGACCGCGATCCGGCCCTCCTCGGCCTTCGCGCGGGCCAGCTTGGTGTACTCCTTGCGGCGTTCCTCGGTCAGCTGCGGCAGGACGATGCGGATGACGTGGCCGTCGTTGCTCGGGTTCACCCCGAGGTCCGAGTCCCGGATCGCCCGTTCGATGGCGGCGAGCGCCGACTGGTCGTACGGCGCGACGAGCATGGTCCGCGCCTCCGGCACCTGGAAACTCGCCAGTTGCTGGATCGGCGTGGGTGTGCCGTAGTAGCTCGCGGAGATCTTGTTGAGCATCGCAGGATGCGCGCGACCGGTCCGGATCGCCGCGAACTCCTCCTTGGAGACTTCCACAGTCTGCGCCATCTTGTGCTCGGTGCTAGAAATGATGTCGGGTATCACAATGTCTCCTTCAGTGGATCCGGGTACGATGACGAGTTTACGGCATTTCGGGCCGCCCCGTCGGGGTGTTTCCGAGTACGCGGGGTACGAGGGGCCCGTCTCAGCAGTGGACCCGCGTCCCGAGGTCGTCCCCCGCGATGACGCGGGCGATGTTGCCGGGGACATCGAGGTTGAAGAAAACCATCGGGATGTGGTGCTCGCGGGCCATGGAAATGGCGGTCGCGTCGGCGACCCTGAGGTTGCGGGCGAGGAACTCGTCGTAGGTCAGATCGTCAAACATCCGGGCGTCCGGGTGGATCTGGGGGTCCGCGTCGTACACCCCGTCCGTACCCTGTTTGCCCATGAGAATGACCTCGCAGCCCACCTCGAGCGCGCGCTGGGCCGCCACCGTGTCGGTGGAGAAGAACGGCATGCCCGAGCCCGCGCCGAAGATGACGACGCGGCCCTTTTCCATGTGCCGGATGGCCCGGCGGGGAATGTACGGCTCCGCCACCTGACCCATCGTGATCGCCGTCTGGACCCGCGTCTCGATCCCCTGCTTCTCGCAGAAGTCCTGGAGGGCGAGGCAGTTCATGACCGTACCGAGCATGCCCATGTAGTCCGCCCGCGCCCGCTCCATGCCGCGCGTCTGCAACTCGGCGCCACGGAAGAAGTTGCCCCCGCCGACGACGATGGCCACCTGGACGCCGTGCTTGACGATCCCGGCGATCTGCTCGGCGATCGACGCGACGACATCGGGATCGACCCCGATCGCGCCGCCGCCGAACGCCTCACCAGACAGCTTGAGCAGGACTCGCTTGTAACCAGCTCCCATCGTCTCCTCCTTCGCGGATATGCAACTGTGCGCCGGGCGGACCCGACGCACAGTCTACTTCATTTCGATATCAGGCTGCCGCGGCGAACCGGACGAACCGGGTGACGGTCACGCCACCCTTGTCGAGCAGCGTACCCACGGTGACCTTGTCATCCGAGATCGCCATCTGCTCGACGAGGCAGGCATCCTTGAAGAAGTCCCGGATCCGTCCGTCCACGATGCGGGTGATGACGTGCTCCGGCTTGCCCTCCTCGCGCGCGGTCGCCTCGGCGATCCGCCGCTCGTTCTCGATGGTCGCCTCGGCGATCTCACCGGAGTGGACGTACGTCGGGCTCATCGAGGCGATCTGCAGCGCCACGGAGTGGACGAGGTCCTCGTCGGTCCCCTCGAACTCCACCAGGACGCCCACCTGCGGCGGGAGATCCGAGGAGCGGCGGTGGAGGTACGTGTGAGTCTTACCCGTGAAACGCGCCACGCCCACGAGCTCCAGCTTCTCGCCGATCTTGACCGCGAGGGCCTCGATCGCCGCCGCCACCGTCTGCCCGCTGGGCAACTGGACCGCCTGCGCGGCCGCCACGGAGTCGACGCCCGCCGCCTCGACGGCCTCGGCGATCGTCGTCGCGAGAGCCATGAACTCCTCATTCTTGGCCACGAAGTCGGTCTCCGCGCCCAACTGGATCAACGCCTGGCCGGCCGCGGCCACCAGGCCGTTGCTGGCGTCGCGGTCGGAGCGCTTGGCGGCCTTCGCCGCCCCCGAGATCCGCAGCAACTCGGTGGCCTTCTCGAAATCGCCTTCAGCCTCGGTCAGCGCCTTCTTGGCGTCCATCATTCCGGCGCCCGTCTGGTCGCGCAGCTTCTTCACATCAGCGGCAGTGATTACCATGTCATCTCTTTCATTACTTTGGTGTTACTCAGCGGCCGTTTCGGCCACCTCGGCGGGCTCTTCCACCACAGCCGGCTGAGGTTCGGCCGGGGTGGCCAGCTCAGCCGGAGCGGGAGCCGCCGGGGCGTCGCCGCCGGCCAGGAGCTCGCGCTCCCATTCGGGCATCGGCTCAGCCTCAACCTGCTCCTCGCCGGTCAGCGGTGCCTGCGAGCGGGACATGAGCCCGTCCGCCACGGCGTCCGCGATCACGCGGGTGAGCAGAGCCACGGCGCGGATCGCGTCGTCGTTGCCCGGAATCGGGTAGTCAACCTCATCCGGGTCGCAGTTGGTGTCGAGGATCGCCACGATCGGAATGCCGAGCTTGCGCGCCTCGTCAACGGCCAGGTGCTCTTTGTTAGTGTCGACGACCCAGACCGCGGCGGGTACCTTGCCCATGTCGCGGATGCCGCCGAGCGACTTCGCGAGCTTGTCGCGCTCGCGGGAAAGCCCCAGCAACTCCTTCTTGGTGAGCCCCGACGCGGCGACGTTTTGGAGGTCCATCGACTCAAGCTCCTTGAGACGCTGGATCCGCTTCATCATGGTCGGGAAGTTGGTGAGCATGCCGCCCAGCCAACGCTGGTTGACAAACGGCATACCGACGCGGGTGGCCTGTTCGGAGATCGTCTCCTGGGCCTGCTTCTTCGTCCCCACGAACAGGATCTGGCCGCCACCGGCGACAAGGTTCCTGACGTAGTTGTAGGCCACCTCGATCTCTTTGATCGACTTGTGGAGGTCGAGGATGTTGATGCCGTTGCGCTCGGTGAAGATGAAGCGCTTCATCTTGGGGTTCCAGCGCCTGGTCTGATGCCCGAAGTGAACGCCAGCATCAAGCATCTGGCGCGCGGTGATGACAGCCATGTGCAGTCCTTTCGTGAGGCGGGGCCTCGTTTGAGTTTCCTGATCCCGTACGATGGTCGTACGGCATCCCTGACACCGAACCCGCTCCCCACCGGCTTCCCCGAGGGGAAAACGGACCTACGAGGACCGAGATGGACTTTCGGTGTGCGAAATGGCGGGTCGCAACCCGCCGGCCCGCGGATCGCGGACCATCGTCTATTCTATCGCGGGGCGTGAAATGGGCAAATTGCCGTCTCTCCCGGCGCGCTCATGTTGCGCGTACGACCTAAATGCGGCAGAGTTCCCTGCATGAGTTCACAGGCGAACATGTCCCAAATAGTGTCGACGACCCGTAACGTCGTGCTGGTGGGGTCTGCCGGATCTGGCAAGACCGCACTGTACGAACACGTCCTCAAGTCCCGCTCACCGGGCTACCGGGGCGAGAAGATGGATCCCGAGCGCGCCGCCGCTCTGGCCGTCTCCTCGATCAGGGTTGACGACAAGACCATCACCGTTCTCGACGCCCCTGGGCACCCCGATTTTGTGGGCGAACTGCGGGCCGGGCTCAGGGGCGCGGACGGCGCGGTGTTCATCGTGTCGGCGTCCGACGGTGTCGACGGGGCGGCCGAGGGTCTGTGGCACGAGTGCGCGGCGGTCGGGATCCCCCGCGCGATCATCATCACCAAGCTCGACGACGGACGCTCCGATTTCGCCGCCGCCGTGGCCGACATCCAGAAGCTCTGGGGAAGCGCGGTCCAACCGGTGTACGTCCCGCTCAAGACGGGTGACGCCATCACGGGCAACCTCTCGCTGGTGTCGCAGTCCGTCCACGATTACACTTCCGGCAAGCGCGTCCGCCGCGACGCGACCGCCGACGAGATGGCCGCCCACGAGGATTTCCACTCCGCCATGATCGAGGGGATCATCCAGGAGTCCGAGAACGACGCCCTCATGGACCGCTACCTCGAAGGCGACCAGCTGAAGCAGGCCGAGCTTGGCGATGACCTCGCCCAGGCCATCGCGACCGGCCGCTTCTTCCCCGTCGTACCGTTCGCGTCACTGACCGGCATCGGCACGGAAGAACTTCTGACCCTCATCAAGAACGCCTTCCCAGATCCCACTCACCACCAGTTGGAGATCTCCAAGGTCGTCGGCGGCAAGATCGAGTCGGCCACGGCCGAGGTTGGCAATCCGGCGGGCCCGCTCATCGCCGAGGTGATCCGGACGACCTCCGACCAGTTCGCGGGCCGCGGCCTGCTGGTCCGGGTGTTCAACGGCACGTTGCATCTCGACGACGCGGTCCTGGCCTCCGGCCACCGCAGCCTCTTCACCGGTCGGCCCGACCCGGCGCACCCCGACCACAACGACCCGGACAAGATCGGGCCGATGTCGATCCTGGGCGTGACCGAGAACACGCCGACGGCTCAGGTCAGCGCGGGCCAGATTGTCTTCGTCACCAAGATGACGAAGGCCGAGACCTCCGACACCTTGTCAGCGAAGGAATCTCCCGTCTTGGTGAACCCGTGGAACCTGCCCGAGCCGCTGTTGCCGGTCGCGATCCGCGCGGCCTCCCGGGGCGACGAGGACAAGCTCCCCGTCGCCCTCAACCGGCTGGCCGTCGAAGACACCACGGTCCGGGTCGAGGCGACCGTGGAGACCAAGCAGACCGTACTGTGGACGATGGGCCAGGCCCACGTCGACCTGTTGCTCGCGCGGCTGAAGGACCGTTACGGCGTCAACGTCGTGTCCGAGCCGATCAAGGTCGCGCTGCGCGAAACCTTCCTCGCGCCGGCCAAGGCCGACGGCGCGCACGTCAAGCAGTCGGGCGGCCACGGGCAGTACGCGAAGTGCTCCATCGAGGTCGAGCCCCTCGAACGGGGCGCCGGCTTCGAGTTCGTCGACAAGATCGTCGGCGGCGTCATCCCGCGCCAGTTCATCCCGTCGGTGGAGAAGGGCATCCGCGCCCAGCTGGAGAAGGGTGTCCTGGCCGGCTACCCGATGGTCGACCTGCGCGTCAACCTGGTCTTCGGGAAGTACCACCCGGTCGACTCCTCCGACATGGCCTTCCAGATGGCCGGCGCCCAGGCGCTGAAGGAGGCGGCGGCGAAGCCGGGGACGACGGCACTGCTCGAGCCGATCGACAAGGTCACCGTGACCGTCGACGAGCAGTACATGGGCGCGGTCATGACCGACGTCTCCGGGCGGCGCGGACAGTTGCTGGGTACCGACGCCGACGAGGCCCACCACGCCATCATCAACGCCCTCATCCCGCAATCGGAGCTGAGCAAGTACGCCATCGACCTGCGCGGCCTCGCCCGCGGCTCGGGTTCGTTCACCCGGGAGTTCTCCGGGTACGAGGTCATGCCCCAGCAACTGGCCGACCAAATGATCGTGGCCGCCAGGGAAGCTACGAAGGGCTAGATGAGCCTCCACCCAAGGCGTT